>DFEM01000142.1 GCA_002369155.1 Lachnospiraceae bacterium UBA3802
TGGAACAAGTATCAGACCTTTACTCCGATAGCCGAAAAATTTCTAAATCAGATTAAGGCCTCTTTTTAATGCACTTAAATTAAATGCCATTCAACGCCTTCACGCGTATCTTTTATTTCGATGCCCTTTGCTTTAAGCTCGTCTCTGATTGCATCGGCTGTTGCAAAGTCTTTAGCCTTTTTGGCTTCTGCACGACGTGCAATTGCGTCATTCACATAAGCTTCGAGATCAGCATCAATCTTTGTACCTTCACCGAGTGCCTTTGCATGTCCGATTAAATCCAATGACAATACTTTATCAAAGTTTTCTACAAGCGCGAGTTTTGTAGCATCGTTTATTTTTGCTTTTAATACTTCATAAAGAATTGTAACAGCCATTGATGTATTAAGATCGTTAGATATTGCATCAAGGAATTTATCTTCATATTCCTTCTTGGCTGCTTCGTCCACATTTCCTTCTGCCTTAAGATCTGCAACACTCTTCACAAGTTTGTTGTAAGCCTGAACCGTGTTATCAAGATTCTCATAAGAGAATACAAGGGGCTTACGATAATGTGACTGTAAGCAGAAAAATCTGTATACCAAAGGATCATATCCCTTTTCCTGAAGAAGGGAAACTGTTAAAATTGCACCTTTTGATTTGGACATTTTTCCGGACTGATCGTTTAAGTGGTTGCTGTGGAACCAGTAGTTACACCACTTGTGTCCGAGATATGCTTCAGACTGTGCGATTTCATTTGTATGATGAGGGAAGATATTGTCAACGCCGCCGCAGTGAATATCCATATATTCACCAAGATGCTTCATTGAAATGCAGGAGCATTCGATATGCCATCCGGGATATCCCTCGCCCCAGGGGCTGTCCCATTTAAGGGCCTGGTCTTCAAATTTGGACTTTGTAAACCAAAGGACAAAGTCGGTCTTATTCTTTTTATTTACATCTTCTTCAACATCATCACGAACACCGATTTCAAGATTTTCTTTTTCAACGGATGATGAGAAAACATAATAGTCATCAAGTTTTCCTGTATCAAAATAAACATTGCCGCCGGCCACATACGCATAGCCTTTCTCAAGAAGAACCTCTACCATGTGGATGAATTCTGGAATGCAGTTTGTCGCAGGTTCTATAACGTCAGGTCTCTTATTACCGACTGCATCGAAATCCTTAAAGAAAGCATCGGTATAAAACTTGGCGATTTCCATAACGGTCTTATGCTCACGCTTTGCGCCTTCAACCATCTTGTCTTCGCCGGTATCCGCATCGGATGAAAGATGACCGACATCAGTGATGTTCATTACACGCTTAACATCATATCCTGCATATTCCAATGATTTAATCAGAATATCCTGCATAATGTATGTACGGATATTTCCTATATGGGCAAAATGATAAACCGTAGGGCCACAGGTATACATTGAAACCTTACCCTCTACATTAGGCTTAAAATCTTCTACCGTTCTGCTTAAAGTGTTATAAAATCTAAACATCTTTTATTCCTGCCTCTCATTTATATTTGATAATAATATCACAATTAGAGTAATAAAACTATCCCATTATTTATTCTTTTACCGACTTAACGAAAAGAAAATCGGGTTTATGATAAAGATCGTAGTACTCCGGATATTTATCAACAAGATCTTATTTGCTTTCCAAAAGATTGTAAATCCCGTCTTCCGAAAGCACACCGTGTTTAAGATTTGCAGGCAGAAGACCTGCTTCATCAAGTTCAAAATCAAAGTGCCAGTCAGTGCTTGTATAATATGCTTCAAGATTTTTTAAATCCTGTGCTGTTCCTTCGCCGCTGCTTACCTTATCAAACAGCTCTTCCATTTTTTCTATGCGTTTAAATGCATTCTCTTCTTTGTCTCCGATTCCGAAGATATATTTCTCCATACTGTATTTAAGGTCCTGCGAATCATCTTCGATATGTGAAAGGTATGTAATAATGATTTCCTGTTTGGGAATGATATAGCATTTTTGCTTCCACTTACCGTTAATCGAAAAACCGCTTCTGTAGCGCCAAAAATAAAATCCATAGCCGCCTTCTCTGTTCATCATTTGAACGGACGTGGCAAGATCGACATATTCTTCGGATACTATGCGAGTGCCGTTATAAACACCTTTATTGTAAAGAAGCAGCGCAAACTTGCTTAAATCGTGGACCGATAAAAGCATATTCGAGGCACCGTAAAAATATCCTTCCGGGGAACGTCCGTATTCAAAAGAAGTAATATCCATCGGCGCAAATATACGTTTTTCTATAAATTCACCAAGATCGCATCCAAATATATTCGTCAGCGCAACACAAATGATATATACCGGAATATTGCTGTAATTAAACCCTATCTCATCAGGATTAATATCAGCAGACAGTGAAAAATCCAGCCAGTCCTCACCTTCGGGTCTGAAAGGAAAACCTATTACAGACATGGTCAAGAGGCGTCTTACGCTTATTTTTACGAATCGTTCATGTTGTTTTTCGGAAAGTGAATTTACTCTATCTTTTGGAAGATATTCAAGGATTGATTTATCAAAATCAATACGCCCTTCATCATACGCTATTCCGACTGCTATCGAAACCACACCTTTCGTGGCGGAGTAAATCTCATGAAGACCCGATGTATCGCCCCAAATGTTTTTTAGTTCACCCTTATGATACAATTCAACGCCGAATACATTCCAATTATTATCTTTTATGTCCTTTATAAAAGAATCAAAATCCATCATTTTTTTCTGGTTTTTCCTGTATTTTTCAATGTTTATGCCGGATCTTCTTGCAAAATCAAAAAACCTGCTATAATTTTACAGCCATTACGCAGGTTTTTTCAATATAAATCAATTTGAAATTAACAGTATTATTCTGAGAGTTTAACCCACATTGCAGGCCTGACTCCGATGTTTGATCCGCTGTCGCAGATATGTCTTTCATTTATGCTACCGTCAAAATTAACATAATCATTGTAAATAACGTTTTCAAAAACTGTAGATGACCTGAGCCACCATGACATGTTTGAATTTAGATACTCCGCTTTTCTGTCAAAGTTTTCGCCAAAATATTTTCTGGCCTCAGAGGCGCTTAATATAAATACTTTTCCAAGATTGCCATCACTGATCAAATCCTTTTCCTTATCGTTGAAAGCAACGTTATAATACTCATCATTCAGCCATTTTTTCAATCCGCGATTTTTCCATGCTTCCCCATGGTTTAAAACCGCATTATCGGGAACATACGGATATGTCATAAAGAACCTTCCAAGATGAGGATCATAGTTTGATAAATTACCGTTCATGCTTAATATATCTATGCATTTTTCATTTATTATAAGTGCTTTGGAATCTTCGATTTTTAAGACTATCCAGGAATTGTTCCATTCATCGTTTCCAAAAATCAATACATCCCCTCCAGAAATCGAATTATTGATAATCTTCTTGTAAGATGTTTCTCTTTTTACAGACGGAATTATTACATTGGCAGATAAATAAATAGCCACAAGTAAAATAACAATCACCACGATTGGAATGACAACCGCAAGTATTTCTTTTTTGCTTGTTCTGTTTCGGGATTTTTTATACGTCATTTCACTTATCCTTCTTTTTGCCGAGAACGATATTTTTCGTTTTCGATAAAAAAATCACTCTTAGTATATAAACCGCTAAGAATGATTTTTGTTACATAAAAAGAATTGATGGATTATATATTTAGCGAATTTCTTTACTGCAGATTCTTCACCATCCTGATGCAAAGAAATGTATCTCCCTGTATCGGTTCACCGCATATTTCATACCCCAATTGCTCGTAAAATTTAACTTTGTTGTCACGGCTCTCAACGGCTGCATTTGAAAATCCAAGCTCCTTGGCCCACGCCTCACACTCGGTTACCACCATGGTACCAATGCCCATATGTCTGTACTCAGGCAGAACCACCACACGTCCGATCATCACATTCTTTTCATCAATCGGATACATTCTTGCGGTAGCTATGGGGAATTCGTCATCGGTAATTACAATGTATTTTGTATCCGGTGTATCATGCTCATCAAATTCCTGTCGTAATGAAATGTGATGTTTCTTTGCCATGGCCTGGATTCTTACGTAATAAGCTCCCGCCTGTTGATATGTCTCCTCGGCCCTTATTATTTCATACTTACTCAATACATCTGCCTTTTTACCTGCTGTTTTTTTGTCATATTCTTTAAGGTTCATTTTTATTCTTCTTCCCAAAAGATTTCATCAAGCGTTTTGCCAAGCACCTTGCAGATGCTTCGACAAAGATTGATGGTCGGGTTATAATCGCCTTTTTCTATTGCGTTTATGGTCTGCCTGGAGACGCCGACTTTATCGGCCAAATCCTGCTGGGATAAGTCGAGCGCGGCTCTGGCGGCTTTTAACTTAAGATTTTTCATTCATCATCCTCCTCTTCTTCATTTGAGGATTTATGTGAATTGGAAATTATTTTAAGCAGCATTGTTGCAAAAATCACAACGAAGAAAACCGTACAGAAAAGATTCAGGATTCTGAATGTAATTCTTCCGTCCACAATTATCTGACCGTTAATGATATTGATGATTCCGATAACAAGATTTATTAAAGCAATGAATGCAAAAAATATAATTACACGGGTAGTTTTTTCGTTAATCGCAAAGTAACTCTCGTACCATATGCAGTAAACGGCATATGTTATCAGGCCAAGGAAAACAGCCGTCTGATAAAATACCGGATAATCTGCAACTGTTGCAAGTCCGGAAACATTCAGAATAATCACGGCTTCAACTGTTATAAGCATTACAAAAAAACCGATTTTAAAAGCTTTGCCCTGCTCAATAATCTGTCGTTCATCATATTTTTTCTTGCTGTCATTTCCTAAAAATATAAACTCAGCCACAAAGAAACCAAACAGCAGGCCCAAAGTCAAACCCCAAGCCATCATTATTGTAGGGAAAACAAGCCCGTCTTCTTTGTTCAGACAGCAGAATTCATAATTGAATACCGTCTTTCCGTTCTCTTTAAAGGATAGAAAATTGATGTCTTTTACCATCTGCTTTGCTTCATTTATGCTGACGATATTCGTCGATTCGAAATCATAAAACTCGTCTTCGTCGGCGAAATAGTAATAGTTCACTTTATAATTGCCGGGCTTTAAATAAACAACCGTCTCAAGGAATATCGCGCCCTGCGTGGATGAATAGACGACTTCGTTATCGGAGTCCGTCACGGTAAATGTTGTGATAAATCCAATATCCGACGGCTTGACTTCTCCGATGCTGTCCTCGTCGTATCCGTCGGGTATGAGCGAAAAGTATAGTGTATGCTCGCCCGCCTTGTCGACCTTAAAATCGACGGAATTGCTCTTGGGATTCAGGTTCCCGTCATTTATCTCTATGGTCGAAGTCCACTTTAGCGTTTTCTTTTCCCTGGGAGTTTTTATTACGAAAAGAAGCGGAGTTGCCAAAAGCACTGCCGCGAACAAAACCGATATTATGATTCTTCTTACGATGGTTGATTTATTCATATTAAACTCCCTTTTTCAGGTGGCCGTTTAAAACGACCACCTATAATTTTACCGCTTAATAATTTTTATTACAATTTATTATTTTATATGCCAATCATCACCGGCAGATATGAAAAGATGAAAAGGCCGATGGTTGAGAGGATGAAAAGCCACACATATTTGCTTGTTGCAAGTGCTTTTAAAGCTTCTGCCTTGGTGGGCTCACCTTCGTTTTTTTCAAGTTTGAATTTCTTCGTTGCGGCGAATACGATGAAGCAGATAATCCCGATAATTGCAAAGAGTCCCATTGTCAAATATACGAGTCCGACTGCTCCCAAGGCGGCTGCTGCTTCAGGGTGCGCCATCAGAAATTCCTGCGACAAATCCATGTTGGGGTTGACTTTAACCAAATTTTGGACCGCCGTAGTTGTTATAACGGAGGTGTACATATTTACAATCATGTGAAGTATTATCGTAAGGTGGATTTTGCCCGTCTTCGAGTAAAGGAATGCGAAGAGAAAGCCTATTCCGGTGGCAAAGAAAAACTGCGAAAAATTGCCGTGGAAAAGTCCGAAGAAAAGTCCCGATACGATGATTGCTATAAAAGACCCGTATCTGCTTAATCTGTCGATAAGGAGTTTCCTGAAGATAAGCTCTTCGAAGATCGGCGCCAGTATACCTATCACTATGATTCTCGGAATTGGATTTGAACCAACAAGCAGTTCTGCTACCACGTTTGAACCATCACCTCCGAAAGGGAGGGTAATTAATCTGTGAACCATCGTTCCCACAATCATTCCCGGGACGAGGATGGCGAATGTCATGAAGATATAGGGTATGAATCCGAAGAAACCTATCTTTGTCTTGGGGATATCTCTTGCGGGAATCTTCCTGGTCAATCCGAAAATAAGCGGGAAGCCAATCAAATCCACACTTATCATAACCAGCATAAGTGAAAAGATTACGCTGTTGGACTGCACAAATCCGGGAAACAAAGTTCCAAAGCCTACGGATACTAAGAGCTGCACGCATGTAATAACGATTGAAAAGATAGCATATGCAATGCCTATGTTGTCGAGGCCGCGATTGATGTTGTCGGAGGTTGATGTGGTTGCGTTGTGGGTTATTGTGGCTGTGCCGGCAATGGCGTCTGTCTTGGCTGTTGCAGTTGTGCTTTCATTTGTGTTTCCATTGCATTTTCTGTTTGTTGTCAGGATTATTACACAAAGAGCGATGATTGCAAGGCCTGTCAGAGCTGTGAGCACCTTTACCCACGCGGGTGATGTGTAGGTTTTTGCGAGTTGTACGCTGAATGAAAAAACGGCTTCACTGTCAGGATTGAAAGTATCAAATCCGATGGCGCTTACATAATCGCTTAGTTCACTTTCGCTCTTAAATGCATTGTTTTCCTCAGCAAATTCGCGAAACTCATCTTCTGTTGCGAAAAATTCCGTGTTTATTGTGTAGTTGCCTTTTTTAAGGAAGATGTTTTCGTCCGATATCTGAAGCTGAAATGCACTGGTGTTATAAACAGTGTTTCCTGCTGCATCTTTTATGGTCATGCCTGTAAAAAATCCGGGCTCTTTCACATCCCACGAAAATGACAGATTGTAATTGCCGTCTTCTTCGATGGTCACATCTACGGGCATTCCCTCTCTTGAGTCAATCACGCCGTCTTCCTTCACGACTGTCCAGGACATATTCGTGTTTAAAATCTCTTTTCCGCTCCCCTGCGATCCCGTCGTCAGGACTGAGAGTACAAAAAACGGAATCATCAGTATCATTGCTAAAATGTATGGTATGTTCTTTTTCATGTTTATTCTCCTGTAATTTTGTTGCACAAAAAAACTATATGCTCGTCGACTTGAGCATATAGTAATTCTGTTGCGACATAATGTCAAGTATATTTTACATTTTGTAAGAAATTTTTATCTACTTCTTTTTTCTCATGCCTATCGCAATCACACGATAACCGGGAATTAATGAGATTAATGCATAGAGTCCAAAGCCCGTGGCAAATCCTGCAAGAAGGCTTAAAGGATAGATTACAGCTGCAGGCAAAAGATTATTCTTTGCAATCAATAGGGCTACCCCGGATACACCAAGATAATGGAACATGTAAAGTCCGAGACTCTTTTTGCTCATAAAAGATGTGAACGCATTCGAGAAGTCAAAGAATTTTGCAAATCCCGCTAATATTGCAACGCTTCCGAAATAACCGTAAAATGCGAAGAGAATTCCTCTGTTGATCGGCTTGTCTGCGTAATTTTGACCGAAGTAAATCAGCACAAAGGCTATTCCCAATCCTGCTGCCAATACAGCAAATACAGGGAATAATTTCTTGATCTTTTCCATCATCGTTTCGCTTGAAAACACGAAATATCCAAGTAAGAAGAATGTAATATAAAATCCCAGACGATACACCACAATTATCGGTGTATTTAATATCTGTCCCATTCCCCATGCCAAAAAGGCGAACAGGAATACAGGCCATACAGGCATCTTTTCGCAGGCTTTCAAAAGACGTCCTTTTTCAATCACGCGGATTAAAAGTAAAATCATGCATATAAACCAAAGAAGCTGCATATACCATAACACTCCGATGCCTGATAAAACCGTTGCGATTGTGATTCCGATTACATTGCCGGGAAAAGGAATTGCCGACATCGTCTCGTAGGCATCGCTTAATTGTATGTTAATTATTCCCTGAACAAAATGACATACCACAAGGCCGAGCGTGGTCGGTAACAAAAGTCTTATTGTCTTGTCTTTTGCAAATTCTTTTCCTGTATGATGATCAAGATAAAGTTTTGCACTGATGCCCGATACCATAAAGAAAATCGGCATGAGCCAGGGATATACGGCATATTGAAATGCATCCTGATACTGCACCCTCTGATTTGTTATCGGACCCAAAACACCGGCGATTCCCTGAGCGTTGTACATGTATATTACGTGATAAAGGATCACTACAATAGTAACCACCCATCTTATATTGTCTAAATAATGTCTTCTCTTAACTTCCATAATTAACTCTCCAACATTTTATTCATCTTCTCAACCCTTATCCTGTTCGGTATATAAATCGAAAGCCAGATAAGTGCAAAACCAAGCAAAAAGAAAAGTGTAAAAATCCATAGGTGACTAAACTCCATCCATCCGTTCAAAAGATATATTCCAAGATAATCGATATAAAGAATCGAAGCGTGAATAAGGGCCGCAAAAGGCTTGGGAATCGTATCAATCTGATGGATTACCGTTACCCCTGCCGCAATAAATGCCAAAAATGTGGTGGAAAAAATACCGATTACAACCTGATTCACGTTTAATGCATCTATTTTTCCGGAAGCGGATAAAGACAACCATACAATAGCTGTGATGAAAGGGCCTCCCCATGCAAACATCAAACCTCTTATACAGAATTCTTTAATAAATTTTTTCATAATCCATATCTCCTTTTAAGATCTGCCAGACATCTTCTCGAAATGCACTCTGTGTTGCCGCTTGCAAAGACCGCATCCACGGCTCCGGAAAACTGAGTCTTGTACTTTACGATTTTTCGCTTATTTGCTATGACCGATTTGCTCAGTCTTACGAAATCAGCGTTAAGCAAATCTTCCAGTTCATAGAGGCGTTTTCTTATGTGATACTTTTTATTCCTGCCGCAGACCGCATAAGTCTTTTCATCCTCAACTGTGAAGTACTCTATGTCCTTCATGGAAAGCATCGTTATCTCGTCCTCGCTGTATCCTGCAATTTCATCCGCAATCTGATCCTGCAAAACCAGTCTTTCTATTTCATTGATAAGAGGTGTTCTCTCATGCACATTTGCAATTATTTCTTCCTGACAGTTCCTGTCGATTAAAAGTTTGAAAATCATTTCAATCCCTCCGCTAATCCATGGATCGTTTGGATGTTTATATCTTATTCCTTCTTTCGGTTTTTGTCATAACTTTTCGGTATTCGGTATGTTTTTTCCGGTGAACGGTATTATCAATATTATTTACATTATACAATTTTTACAAATTAAAAAAACAACCTGCAGATGCATTGCAGATTGTTTTTAATCCCGGATCAAGTCAAACCTTTTCCCTTTTTATTCACTTTTATTCAGACTTTGAAGATAAAGATCCTTCTTTATTAACACATAATCCGCATCGTGTTTATCAAGATACTTTCCGGCCTTTTCCATATCCGTCACGAAGGTGCCCTTATATATTCCGTCTGTTTTTTCCTTTATTTCTTTTAAAGCTTCGGAATCAGGATCAATCACAACCATGGTTTTGATTTTTTCTTTATCAAGTCTTTTCTTTTCTTCCGCAGCCTGAATTCTTTCCCTTTCTTCTTTCGAAAGAAGCAGATTCTTCGGCAGATATTTAATTAATGCTTTTTCCAATTCTTCCGCTTTGACCGGCTTTGAAAGATATCCGTCAAATCCTTTGCTTAAATAAAACTCCTTGGCACCCGCAACAGCATCAGCAGTAAGCGCGATAACCGATATTCCTCGCATGTCATATCTTGCACGCATATTCTCCAATGTAGTAACACCGTCCATTTCCGGCATCATTTGATCGAGCAGAATCAAATCATATCTTGCTTTATCCATTCTGTCGATTCCTTCCTGACCGGAAAGAGCGGTATCAACTTTTATTTTGGTACTTTCCATGAGTCCACATATGACTTCAAGGTTCATCTCATTATCATCGACTACCAGAACACGTGCACCGGGAGCCATCAGCATGGTTTTATAGCCTTGTTTCTCTTCGTTAAGTCTCGCTATCGCATCCGTAAAATCTCCTATCGGAGTCGGGTCCACTACGGTAACAGGTATATAAAGAGTAAACTTCGATCCCTCATTATACTTACTTTCGACTTCTATGTAGCCTCCCATCATTTCTATAAATTTATTGGCTATATTAAGTCCTAATCCTGTGCCCTCAACATTTCTGTTTTTCGTTTCCTCAAGTCTGGCAAAAGATTCAAAAAGATATTCTTTATCTTCTTCCTTGATTCCTATTCCCGTATCCTTGACGGAAACTATCATCATGGCCTTTTCATCAGCCACATTCGGTTCGAGCAAAACGTTTATTTTCACTCCGCCTTTATTGGTATATTTTACGGCATTGTTCATTACATTAAGCATTACCTGTCTTATTCTGATTTCGTCACCGCGCATCCTCGAAGGCAGATTCGGATCAGCATCAAATGAATATTCCAAATCTTTATCGAGTGCCTTTTTTCTGGTGATATTTATCAGGTCGTTTATTACGGAGCAAATGTCAAAATCAGTTTCAATAAGTTCTGCTTTTCCGGATTCGATTTTGCTTAAATCTAAAATGTCATTAATGATTGCAAGAAGCATGTTGCCTGCCGATTTAATGTCGGTCGCATATTTTTTTATCTTCTCATTGTTCTTTGCTTCTCTTAAAATCATTTCATCCATTCCGAGAATGGCATTCATGGGTGTTCGAATTTCATGCGACATGTTTGCAAGGAAATTGCTTTTTGTTTCATTTGCGCGTACCGCAATTGCTATGCCCTGCTTAGCCTCTCTTAATTCAACAAGCTGATGAATAATTCCGAGTATCAGGGTCCAGTAAAGGCCAAAGATAATAAACGATCCGTCATGTCTGTTCTCGACAGCGACGAGAAATATAATTTCAAAAATACATGACACCAAAAAACCGACCAGACCGATAAAACTGAATCTGTATTCTTTGTATTTCCCGTTCCTGAAATCCAAATATAGTGTTATCGCCGCTATTACAATAACACTTCCCGTGAATGACATCATAACGGGCAACATGGTCAGAAAATCACATAATCCGGTAAAATGAACTATAAAAAAAGCCACTGCTGCCGTTTCCAAAACTATGCTCATATAAATATACTGCTGCCTGTATCTTTTCTTTTGAATACTGTTGAGATAGTACAAAAAGGGGAAAGGCACAAGAAGCATCATGATATATGACATGGTTCCGTCTATGTAGTAATTACGAAATGCAAACTGGTAAATCTGAGAATCAAAAATGAGCCACAGTGCAACAAACAGAACACATACACCGATGGCTGTAATCGGTGATTTGCTTTTCTTATAAATCCATAGAAAAATACCTATAAAAATCGCTATCGGTGCAACAATCAAAAGTGTTATCGTAAACACAAAAAACAAACCGTCCGAAAAAAGAATTCTTTCGACAAGCCCCAGCGAATTGCCTATATATACTTCTTTTAGAAGAATATCGCCGAATGATTTCCCGTAACTTTCGATTCTCAATGTTTTCAAGGAATCTTCAGGCTTTACTTTTATGTACATATGAACGCTCTTAACCGTTCCGCCCAAAAGTGTGTCGGCCTTGGGATTAAATTCTTTTCGTAATTCCCCGTCAATATAAATCTTGGTTTCTCTTCCGTCGTAATAATCTATCCATGTGTCATCCGATATGTTCTCAGGTAAAGTTGCCTCAAGGATAATCTTCTCATTCTTTTTGGCTTTAATCTTGTAAGGCAGTCTTATCGGTATTCTCTTATCTCCCTGTATTAATACAAACCCCTTTAATACCTCACAATTATCGTCTATTTGCAACGGACGTTTATTGGCTATTAAGTCATAAATGAAAAAAGACAGTCCGAATAAAACCAGTCCTGCAAAGACTGACGATACCACGATAAACAGTTTCTTTATTGTATTATCACTAAGTTTTCTTACGATTAATTCTTTCATATTCACTCAATTGCGGGAATTATTTCCCTTATTAAATCCGATGCTTCCTCATAACAAAAATCACTTATTTTATCCATCGCTTCTTTAAGTTTTTCTTTCTGAGTGATTCTGAAAGGATATCCGGAAAGTTTTCTGACAAGCTCCGTGGATTGTTCATCATCAAAATCGTCCAGAGCAAGTAAAAGTTTGTCTGCCACTTCTCTGGCTTCAGCCCCGCCTATCTCTCCTTCGGCTTTATATGAAGGGACATCCCCTAAAGGCTTTAATGCCTCAAGAAGAATTGCATATTCTTCCAAAGCCGGTTTAATGGTTCTTTTAACAGCTTCGATATCTTTATTCTTCGATGCAATTTCCAAAGCCTCAAATTTGGATGACAACGATAATGCCCCTATCATTTTTGCGTTGCTTTTTAAAGCATGAACAACAATCGAAAAATTTTCCAAATCATTCTTTTCAAAATATTCTTTCAACTTAATCTTATTGTTTGCCGAAGACTTATAAAATCTTTGCAGAGCGGATGCATATTTGTCATTTCCGCCTGTATATTCGAGACCTGCCCTTAAGTCAACGCCAAGGGCTATTACCTGTTCCATACTGAATGACATATGATTCTCCTTTATCCGAGTATATCTATAATTTTTGCAACAATTTCAGATTTTTTTGCCGGCTTTATCAAATATCCCTGAGGCTTTAATTCAACAATTGTTTTAAGAACTTTGTCTCTATCCGAAACTCCTGTTAAAAATACTACGGGTATCGATGAGAATTCTTTATTGGTTTTCAGACTGGCCAGCACTTTGGGACCATCAGGTTGAGGCATTACATAATCCAAAAGGATGATATCAACCTTATGCTTATCCAGATATTTAAAAGCCGCCTCTCCGGACCTTACTACAGTGACCTCATAAAATTCAGATAAATGTTCTTTAATCTGCATCAGCTGATCCTGATCGTCATCAACAACCAACACATGTTTTCTTCTTATTGTTTTTTGCGCATTTGGATTAACATATTCTTTTATTAAACTGTTGACTTTATTATTGTTTTCATCAATTGAATTTTCGATTTCAACAAGCTTTGAATAAAGTGCCGCCAAGGATACCGGGCGCGGCATTAACATCATCTTTCTCAATCCGGTATTTGCTGTAAATAAATTGGTATCCTCTTCGTTCGCTACAACAATTACTTTTATCCAGTCTGCATTTGTGCTTTCAGCCAGCGCATTGTAGACTTTGACGGATTCTTTCGTTTCATTGCCCAAACAGATAATAATTACATCCGGGATTTCCAACGGTACCGCATCAAAAAGGGTATCCATGCTTGCCTCGCATTTAATAACTTTATATCCTCTGTCCCCTTCGAGATGTCCGGCAAGATCCAAAGCAATCTTTTTGTTTTTTCCAGTAATCATTATTTTCAGTTTCATTTATTCTCTCCCACCTTTTGCAATGTTCTTAACTGTATTTTTTAGCATTGCTTTAATGTATTTGACTCTGCTTCTTGACGCCCAGGTCTTCTCTCCGTTTTCAAAAACTATTCCGATTGTTCTCGCAAGTTTAATTTCAAAGTTTTTAACCTTGCGTATATTAACGATTTCCGACTGAGATATCTTTATGAATCGATCCGGATTCAATAATTCTTCAACATTGGATAAAGATTTTGTTGAAAAATAAGAATTTTTTGTCAGTTTGTATTATATCAGTTTTCTTCCGCTTGTGTAAACTCTCACTATATCTCGCTGTGACAGCAATTCGACCTTTTCTCTGGAAAGTCCCGGAAGCATCGGAAAATCCTGTGCGGAAGCATTTTCTATTGCTTCGATAATATCTTCTATCTGCTTTGTTCTATCTTTTGTCTTAATTGTTATTTTGGGATCTTCAAATTTCTCGTCGAGGATCTCTTCTATATCTACCATCTTATTCATGCTGATCCCCTTCCTCTTTACTTTTGTTCATTCGACCCAGATTTTCATTCATCTTTCTGATTTTTCTTTTCCATATCAAATACTGAAATAGCCAAATCATAAAATAAATCAGTACGAAAGCAACAATAGCTATCAACATTACATTCTTGTCAAATCAACCAAGAAGCGAATTCGCCAGCAAAAATGAAGAAAGACTTAATACAAAATGAGTAACTGTGCTTCTTAAAAGCCCCCAGCTTTCAATATCATAAATACTTATTGCTCCCATATTGACCATTCCGAGAATTGCCGAGCCAACCAATTGAATTACTACTTCATATGCATCAGCGTATCCGTTAAAAAATACATGCAATGATATACTGATTCCAATACCGATAACCGCACCTAAAAGCGCTCTTATTATTGTTTTTCTTATTAAATCTTTCATATATCCTCCGTGGTTAAAAACACACTATCTCACGTTAACTTTATCAATTTACCCAATCTCTTTCAACAAACCATGTTTATTCGGTTATTTTTGATGTAAATTCGGTTATTTTAATATAATTACCATTATCCTTGATATTTTGATATACTATAGGTGTTTTTATATTTGAATATCATAAATTCGAGGAATCATAATGGATATTTTATTTGCAGAAAATTCAAAAAAAGAAACAATACAGTTAAAGCCCGAAACAATCAAGGATCTCGGGCTTAACGAAGTACTGGAAAATATTACCGAAGGCGAAAAAGAGATGCTTATCGTAAAAGATATCATCACCAAAATACCCTCGGATATTACCGATATCAGATACCGTCAGGAAATCATGAAGGATTTTCTCGATAACGAGAATCTCACCCAAAGTTTTTCCGAAGCAATATGGCAGATTAAAACACTTAAAGATTACTCCAATTCCTTAAGCCTTACCCTGCAAAAAGACAACAGTCTTTATGTTTTGCTTGAATATTTAAGAGAACTGAATATCTATGTAAATGTCCTTGAAGAATTAAAGAAATGTCTTGAAAATGAAAACGTTAATTCGACCGGTTTAAAAAAGCTTTTTGAAACCATTAACAAAGTTATAAGCGATGAAGAATTCGAAGAAACAAAAAAAGACATCAATAAAATGCTTGAAGAGATGTCTTCCGTTCAGGGTGCAATCGTCGGAGTCAATTTTACTCCGGAACTTGATATAGAGCAGGTCTCCGTAGTGGAGTTTGTGCCTTATAAATTAAGATCAAAATATAAATTTGCGGAAATTGCAGCGTCGCTTGGATTAATCATTAACTCGCCCGCTTCATCCAACCAGGGAGGAAAGCCCGGAGTCGTAACTCCCGTAAGAACAGCCGATCCCCTTTTGGTCAATATGACGCCTCAGATTGAAAAGCATCTTAAAAGGCATTTTACAAAAATCAAAACCGTAATGTCCAAGTACATCACCTTTGATGCGACTTTCATGACCGAAATGTATGAAGGTCTTACCTTTTATCTTGCAATGGCAAAATTTGCCAATCGTCTCAAAAAAGACGGTTTTGAAATCTGTCTTCCCGAGTTGTCCGATAAAGAGGACATATCGATTAATTCTTTTTCGATAAAAGATTTGTATAATGTCAGATTGTTTTTTGCCGGCGAGAAAAACATAGTCAAAAACGATTTGTCGTTTTCTCCAAAAGAAAGAATGTATATCCTGACCGGTCCCAACAGAGGCGGAAAGACCATTATAGAACAGGCTGTGGGAATCATATCGATAATGGCTGCATCGGGTGCCTTTGTTACGGCAAAAGAATGCAAAGGAAAACCTTTTACAAATATCCTCACGCATTTCCCCATCGATGAAAATCTGACCATCAATTACGGAAGGCTCGGCGAAGAGGCCGTAAGAATCAAAGAGATAGTTAAAGAAGCTGATGCGAACACCCTCATTCTGTTTAATGAGACATATTCCACCACCAGTGCGCAGGACGTATTATACCTTTCCAAAGACTTATTGAAGATATTAAAAGAAACCGGTTCTGCCCTTATTTTCAACACGCACATTCACGAGGTTGCACGTTCAATCGACGAAATTAATACATGGTCCGGAGAAAGCGATTGCGTCAGCCTTGTCATGGAAATAAAAAATAACGTCAATACATTCAAAGTCAAAAGAAGCGAACCGGATTCAAAATCATATGCCAGAAATATTGCCGAAAAATACGGCATTACATATGAACAGATGAAGGAAGATAAAAGTAATTAATACCAATTTCCTTCCCCACAAAATGACTAAATAAATTATACACTTATTTCCGTTGAAAAAAACAAACCTGATTCGCACGTTTCCGTGACGCATCCGTCTTTTAATACTTCTTTGTTCGGAAAAACTTTATAATCAACATCTTTATCCGCATCAACAGGCGGATAAAACTTCTGCTTCAAGAAATACCCATCATCGTTCTTAACAAGTGAGAGGACTCTGGGATAACTTAAAATTCCTCTGAATCCTTCACTTTCGGTTGGAATTTTCATGCTCTCAGGTGAATTGCCAAGCCATGCCATCATGATGTTTTTTGGATAATTCGAAAATACGGTACCGGCATAAAAGTCTCTTCCGTAATCTACAAGTTTGACCTTTTCTTTAATATCTGAAATAACGAACTTGTCTCCGTCAAAATCTCCGACAAAATACTGCATAAGCCTGTTGTGTACTGATGCTTCTTCGGGTATTTTATTAAACTCACTTTCAGGAATATCCATACTCATCATTAGTACGTATTTTTCTTTCCCTTCACACTCTGATGAAATCATGCAGGGGCATTCAATCATACCCTGCAGCGCATATTCAGGGAGTATGAATTCACCGCTTTTTTCCCAATCGATAAGATTCTTTGAATGATAAAAAAGAATCTTTTCTTCAACGGTCAGACACATGCTGAAACCGCCTTTTATTTTATTGGGAAATACATGCGGATCTCTGGCCGGCGTATTGTCTTTGCCGGGTATTATAGGATTAAGCTTATACTTCTTAAAATCTTCTCCGTCAAGGCTGTAAGCAATGCATTGCTGTTCTCTTCGCGTTTTCATGTTATGCGAGGTATAGAATGCCAGAAGGGGTGGATTTTCTTTTGTCCCAAGATTGCTTAAATTCTCCTCATCATAAATACAGCTTCCCGAGAAAATATCGCCCATCTCATTGGGGAAAAGCGCCACCGGTAGTTCTTCCCAATGAATCAGATCATTCGAAACCGCATGTCCCCAATGCATGGAATCCCACACCAAGCCGTTCGGATTAAATTGAAAGAAAAGATGAAATCTGTCTTTATAAAAAATCAATCCGTTCGGATCGTTTATCCATCCGTATTTGGCTGTAAAATGGAATTTAGGTCTAAGCATTCTGTCAATCCATTCTTTCGTTTTCATTAGTAAAACATTCTCTGAATCTTCCGGAAAAAGCAGGTTCCATTCCTGCAGCATAAAGATGTGATGTATCGCCAAACGAAAGCATTCTGAACTGTGCTATACCCTCTCTTCTTTCCTCCGTTACAACTGTTGTAATCGAAGTCGGAGGCGCAATTGAAGCATGCCAGAGAACAAAGGGCGAAAGATTCAATAAGTACGACAGCAATATGCATTCAAGACCAAAGTGGCAAAACAATACTATGGTGTCATTGTTTGGATGAACCGCCCTGAATATTTTTCCATCTTTTTTGTATCCGTGCTTTTCCAAAAATGAATCAAATTCGGAATAAATCCAGTCAACTTCTTTTCTGACTCCTGCCTCTTCAAAGGCCGGATATTCAGTCCATTTGTCAAAATCAAAAGCATAGGGCATATTAGTCCAGTCAGAAGGAACCCAGTCCCATGCAACACCAGTCTTTTCAGGTCTCTCGACTTTTGGCGCAAACTCACGAAGCCACTCAAGTTCAGTCGCCTTCATATTCATCTTTTCAAGGCTGTAAGCAGCTGTTTCTTTGGCTCTTCCAAGAGGGGATACGTAACACTCATCTGCTTTTACGTTTTTCATTCTCTCTGCCAGTGCTTTGGCTTCTTTTTTACCAAGCTCTGTAAGCGAATCATTTATATAATCGGGATCACCGTGTCTTACAATCAGTATTTTCATTTTTCTGCCCTGTCTCTGTATTCGCAATAATTTAATCGGCTCAAATCACGTATAGCATTATACATCATGTACTGTTTATCACACAATATAAGCCCGCCCTCTCTTTCGGGTTTTTCCAGCATTTTGACAGTATTTCAGACAATCGTATGACAAACCTGCAAACAATAATTCTGTTGTGTGAGCAAGTGAATCTGATGTATAATATTTGACAGAAAAAATGGAATATTTAATGATTTGGAGAATAAAATGGTCAGAAAAACAATTTTAATTATAGATGATTCCGAAATCGACAAATTAATGCTTGAAAACATCCTTCTTTGCGATTATTTCGTGGAAACCGCGGAAAATGGTTTTAAAGGCATGGAATTGATTTTACACGGGGACAAAAAAATAGATTGTATTCTTCTCGATCTTCATATGCCCATCATGGATGGCTTCGGAGTGCTGGAATTGTTAAAAGACAGCAACGTAAGCGATATTCCCGTCATTATTATTTCAGCCGAAAGCACATCTGAAAATCTGTTTAAGTCATTCTCGTTTAACGCGGCTGATTTTATCTGCAAGCCTTTTGAACCGCAGACAATTCTCGAAAGAGTTGCCGCGGCACTCGAAAAGAAAAAATAATCACTCAATATATTTCTTTATCTCCGTTTGCTCCACCACTCTTTTTCCAAGAAGAGTTATTGCCTGATTGGGGCATAGATTAATGCAACGGTAACACATCGTACATTTGTCTTTGGAAACCGCCTTGCCGTTTTCTATTTTTATATTTCCCATAGGGCATATTTTCCCACACTTCCCGCATCCAATACATTTGTTAATATCGACTTTTAATTTTGATGTGTAATTCTTTGTCTTATGTCCAAAGTAAAGTCTTTGTCCGAAAAGACCTGCCATCTGATTGATGAAGCTCAATCCTTCCCTTGTCGGATGACCTTCTTTTAAACTTTTTGCTGCATCAATTGCCTTTTGTTTTGCATTATTGACAAGTTTTATATTTTCTTCAAGAGGGCGCTTCAATGCCTTTTCATCCGCTACACTGTCGGGCATTTTAAGGTGAAGGCCTCCGATTATTTTAGCGCCGTATTTCTTTAGCAGATTTCCAAGCTGCCCTGAGCCGTCCCCGGAAAAAAGACCCATTGTTGCAATCACAAATACTTTTTTATCTTTCCACAATTCTGCATTGTTTATAACAAAATCACGAACAAATTTCGGTGTTGTACTAAACTGCACGGGATACGCAAAAACAATTGTATCCGACTCTTTTACGGCATCTTTTACCTTTGCATCCTCAATGGATAAAACCGTGCTTTCTTTATCAAATTCCCTGCAGAAAATTTCTGCCGCATATTTGCTGTTTCCCGTTGCGCTGAAATATATTCCCGTCATATCTCTTCCTCGTATTTTTTTTAAATGAAATTATTGCCTCTTTTTTTATTATCAGATTCTTTCAGATGTTATTTAAGGCATTCTTTTGCAAGAACTTTCCATGAAATCGTTGCATTTACGTTTTCCATTCCGGCAATCGAAGAAAGACCCTGAACCAATCCCCATGTTTTAATAAGACCGATTTCTTTTTCCTTCGCTGAAAGTCTGATTCCGGATTCTTCGAAATATTTATTTAAATATCTCTTGAACATTAAGAACGGAGCATAATCATTCGGATAATCCTTACTCATATCCGTATGAACCTCAGGCTTTTGTTTGTGAAAAAGGAAATTAAAATAATCGGGATTATTTCTGAAAAAGAGAATATATCTCTCCCCCATTGCCATGATTGCTTCCTGAGCGTTTTTAACCTTCGAACCGTTTGCCGCCTTTTCAAGTTCACTCAAAAAGTCATTTGTAACCGTCTCTTTAATGGCAGACAAAAGACTTTCTTTATCAGGAAAATGAGCATAGGGTGCGGCATGCGAAACACCGCAGGCTGCAGCAACTTTTCGAAGTGACAAAGCATCCTCTCCGTTTTCGTTTATTATCTTTATTCCCGCTTCAATCAAAGCATTCCTTAAATCTCCGTGATGATAATTATCTTTCATATGTTTTCTCCTTTATCTCTTCAAACACAGTCTTTAACATCTTCATAATAAGGCAGTTCCAAGCTTAAATGCATTAATGTCTTGCAGCAATCTTTACACTGTCTACATTAAGAATAACATTCAATCTTTACGGTGTCAAGTTTAAATTATTTTTTCTTTCCGGTTAATATTTGACAAAAATATGAATTAATACTAGACTATTATTGAACGCGTTCAATAACGAGGTATGATTATGAATAAAGACGAAAAGCTTAATTTAACAAAAGACCGATTGCTGGAATCAACATTTGAATTAATGGAAGAAATGGATGATCCTCTCAAAGTAACCTCAAGAGAAATTGCTGCTGCAGCAGGTGTCAAAGCGGGAATGATTAACTACTGTTTCGGTTCAAGAGAAAATCTTATTTATCACGCTTTTCAAAAGCAGTATCTGAATTTTATAAAGGAAAGCAAAGTAAGAAAAATTGTCGAATCTGATGCCTCTCCAAAAGATATTTTAAAAGAACTTCATTACATAGTAGCCAAATGTCTTTTGGACAATCCGAAATTTACCAAAGCAATAACAGGTTTCGTCTTGTTTAAAAGAGATTTAGGTAAGGAATCTTTCAGTTACCCTTATGTTTACAAACATTACAACGGCACAAAAAGCGAAGCTGAATGTAAGCTTATTGCATATGAATTATCCACAATGATGCAGCTTATTATCTACAGAAGAGATGATTTGAAAAAGGATTTCGGAATTGATCTTTCCAAGAAAAAAGAATTGAAACATTACATAGATATGCGTGTTGATTTGCTGTTAAATTAATCTTCCAAATACAAATGCTTTCCTGAATTGAATTGGTTTTTCCTTTTTTTGAAAAAATAGTTTTACTGCTTTTTATTCGGGAATGTACTTTAAAAGGCAACATTTATGAAATACATTTACAGTTTAATTGAATTACCAAAAAACAAATACATACTCTCCGGCGGCAAAGCTTCCTCTCTTGCAAACATGATTCAGAATACACATATCAGGGTTCCCGAAGGATATGTTATTTTATCTGATGCTTTTGAAAACAGCAATATAAAAGACGAGGCAGGAAAAGAGCTTGATGATTTAATTACAATTCTTGATGATAAAATTACTTACGCCGTAAGATCTTCGGCATTAAACGAAGATGGCGAAAATGCATCTTTTGCAGGTCAGTACGAGACAAAAACAAATGTTAGAAAAAAAGATATTATCGATGCAGTCAAAGAGGTTGCTAATTCAATTAATAATACAAATGTTAAAGCATATACAGACTCTCGTTTGGCGAAAAGCAATTCCGCAATTCCTTCAAACATTTCCGATATTCTTTCATGCAATTCAGAAATATTATCATACAATTCAGAAAAATTATCATGCAATTCAGATTATGATGACAGGATATTCAATGTTTCCAAAAACAATAACATCGGAATAGGCATTGTCATCCAGAGATACGTAAATGCGGAATTTGCGGGTGTTATATTTACCGCAGATGCAATTACCTGCAACGATGATTTAATGGTTGGCAATTACGTTTGCGGCGAAGGCGAAAAGCTTGTATCCGGATCAGAAAATGCCAAGGTTTTTACGATAAACAATATTCGTTTTTCATATGAAGGACCTGAAGAATTTGCAAAGTATTCTAAGGCCTTATGGAGATATTGCAAAGAGATTAAATGCCTTTACGGAATGCAAATGGATATCGAATGGGCAGTCTCAGACGGAAAGGTTTATATCCTTCAGGCGCGTCCTGTAACTACTCTTAAGAGATTGTATTCTGATACCTATGATATCAATGGAACACGTTCCGGTTACAAAATGCTCACACGTACGAATGTCGGCGAGATATTCATGAAGCCCGTTTCACCCATGACTTTTTCGGTTCTTGAGAAAATAAATGATATATTGGGACTGCCCGAATGGCTCGACAACATCTGCGGCCAACCCTATATGAATGTTTCTGTCATTTGCTCTCTTTTGGTATCTTTCGGTGTCAAAAAAGAAAAAGCCTACAAAGCCCTTAAGAGTCTTGTGGGCAATGTTCCCGAAGGTGTTGATATACCCGTATCATATTTTGATAAAATAAATTTTATCAAGCATATTTTCAAACTCTTTTTTCCGAAAGAAAAAAGCAAGCTTAACAGGATACAGAAAAGAGAAATGGTTGAAAACCTTGCCGATATTTCAAGAAGCATGTTTGCAGAGATTAAAACAATCGACAATGAAGAAAGCCTTTTGAAATATTGGGATGAAGTCTGTATCCCAAAGCTTCGTGACGGTATGGCATCTGTTATTGGACAGTCAGGAACAAGCATGGTTCCTCTTTTTAATACAAGAAATAAAATCAGTAAAATCGCAGGGGAAGAAATGGCCAACAAACTTTGCGGAGGATGCCTTGGAATGGTTGAATCGATGAAGCCTCTTTTCCTTATCAACGATGTGATAAACGGCAAAATCACAAAGGATGATTACATAAAAGAATGCGGCCAAAGGTGTCCAAATGAAATGGAACTTATGGCCGTACATCCTTATGAAGATGATACTTTTGTTGACAGATTAATCGAAGAACATCGAGATGACAATCTTGATATGTACAAGTTACAGGAGAAAGAGCGACAGGCATACGAAGAAGCTCTTTTTGAATTCAAAGAAAAATATCCTTCAAAAAGAAAATGGATTGATAAACAAATATCTGCTTTTGTAAAGGCGAATAAATTCAGAGAAGAATTAAGAAGTAAAGGTGTCTGGATATTCTGCATATTCAGAGAATACAATTTGCAGGCGGGAAGACTCACGGACCTTGGCAATGACATATTTATGCTTTCTTTTGATGAGCTCTTTGAATATCTTAAAGGTAACAGGATATCAAAAGAGATAATTAACGCCCGTCGCAATACTTATGAAAATTATTTATCATACATGCCTTTTCCCAATATAATATTAGGCAGATTTGATGCCAAAAACTGGATGGCCGACACACGAAGACGCTATGATGCTTATATTCAAAATATGCCAAAAGGCGCTGATGAAAATGCGGATATTAAAGGGTTTGCAGGCGCTTCAGGCATTGTAACGGGTAAAGTACGGGTAATAACCGATATAGAACATATCGACGAAATAGTCAAAGGAGAAATCCTCGTTACAGGCGCTACAAATATCGGCTGGACTCCTGTCTTTACAAAAGTTTCCGCTATAATAACCGACATCGGTGCTCCGCTTTCGCATGCGGCAATAGTCGCAAGAGAATGCGGTATTCCCGCAGTTGTCGGATGCGGTAATGCAACCTCTTTGCTTCATACAGGTGACACTGTCATTGTAGACGGAAGCAGCGGAACAGTAAAAATAGCAGAAAGAATAAATACCTATTGATAAAAATCGTTGATTACAAATTCTGACTTAATAATACAGTTTATACTCAATAACTCTTTTGGCATCTTTAAGTCCAAGTCCCGTAACTTCATTGCAGACTTTTATTGCCTCGTTTGTCTTTCCGTTTTTCGCAAGTTCCATGAATTTATTTCGAACTTCAGGATCAAGATTTTTTACTTTTTCTCTCAGCTCCTGATTAGTGAGTTCTTTCTTCTTTTGTTCTTCCAGTACTGCATTTTGCTGAATCCAGTTAATATAATTGGGCAGGCATGTGATAGTAATCAGAATGTAATCCCTGGTCTGATCGTAATTAATTGTATATCCGTTTATCTTTGTATTTACAATAGGTCTCAGTACAAAAGAAACCGCATTTCCTTTTGCTGATTTCAAGTTGAATTTCAACGAATCCTTACCCAACTCGTAATCTATTGCCACCATAAAATCATAGTCTCTTCTAAAGTCATGTATAACCTTTAACTTACCGTTGTCTTCCACTTTCACTTTTACCGTGTTAAACGAATTTGAATAATAATGCATTAAGATCAGTTCATCATTTTCTCCAATGCAAACTGCAAAAGAATCCCCTGAATGAAACGAAGTTGTCTGTTGTTTAAGGCAGTCCTCAAAGTTTTTCTTAACCAGAACTTTTTCAATTTCGGATTCGTTTTTGTTTTCTGTCATTATGACTTCCTTAGTCGGTTTGTTTAGATTAATCTCTTTTATTTCTTCCTGCGGCGCTTCTTTTACAACACTTTGATTCAAATTAGCGTTATCTGCCGTATCTGTCGTGTAATCGGATTCTTTATATGATCGAAATACAACCGGATAGGTACTTGAAGATAAATTATTACTGTGAAAATAAAATCTTAATACGCCTCCTACGAACGCCACTCCGATTCCCAGAACTATCGGCACGAAAATCCACTGTTCTTTGGATGGCTTCTTATTATTTTCTTTGGCCCATTCTTCCACCTGTTTATCTATTTCGGCTTGAGCTGCCTGTTTATCTTTTTCTTCTTTTTTGGCATCCTGATATTTTAAATAAAAATCCGCTGTATTCTTGGCGTTTATAAGTTTATCATAGCAATCCATGCAATATGGTTGGCCTTCCAGACAATCGTTTTCTTTACATATACGGCATTTTCCGGGTTCCAAAACATCAACATTGTCTTCCGAGTTTTCCCCCGGTTTTACAGTATAAATTACCGTTTTCCCGTCTTCTGACGTGTATACACTGCCGGTCTTTTCCGGGAGACTGAAAATTATCGTATTTCCATCATCTGTTTTGACCGTAATATCACTTGCTTTTGCCGTTTTGCCAAACCACAAAAAAGATCCTGTCAAAAACAAAAGCGCAAACGAAACATATATAATTATTTCCTTAAAATCAATATTTTTCATATTTTTATAAACCTCATTATTATTTGGTTTTAACAGAATTTTACAGTTTTTTTTGCAAAATAAAAAGAGGATTTTTGCATCCTCTTTTTTGGGTTATATCATTTTACTTTTTTATGCGAGCTTTCTCTTTTACCCAGAAATGCCATTCGGGAGCTTTGGGGATGGGCTCATTATTTAACCATGCTTTGATAACTCTTCGATGTGCATAAAGCATTCCGCCTGCAAAAGCAACAAGTACTAAAATGATAATCGTGTCTTTTTTCATATTCTTCACCCTCTTTTCTTTACAGACTTAAAACAAAATTTTCGGCCTTTTTGTAATCATCTTCAGTAGGCAGACCTTTATTGATAAAAATCCAAGATGCGGCGCAGTGAAACTCTTTGTCGCTTAATTTAATTTGAAGACTGTCCGCTATTTTCTTAACATTTTTCCAGGTTGAGGATCCTGATGCGGATGTGTTCATGTTATAAATTTCTCCGATTTTATCTTTGTTTCTTGATAGGAATTCCTTTACTTCCTTATCGATGTCAGCTGCATACATTGCGTTGATTAAAATAAGTTTATCAGCCTTAAAATCAAGATCTTTCGATACATCAAGCGCTTCAATATTCAAAGCCTTGGAAACAACATTTGCCAGTTTCTCCGTGTTACCTTTTTTTGATTTTGTAAAATATCTGATTGCAATATCCATAATTATCCTTCCTTTCTGTCTTCATCCAACATTTTATAAAGTATCTTGTATAAAGTCGCTGCCTCTTCTCTTGAAAGATTCAACTCGCATGCAATTCCTTTGGGCACGCTCAGCGCCTTATCTTTTAACTTCTCTCCTGCTTTGGTAAGCGTTATGACAAGATTACGTTCATCATCGGGATCCTTGCTTTTTTTGATATATCCCTTGCTCTCGAGTTTCTTTAAAAGAGGCGTAACCGTATTTGATTTAAGACAAAGAGTCTCGCAAAGAAGTTTTTCGTTTACACACTCTTCTTCCCACAAAACCATCATTACAATGTACTGTGTATAGGTCAAATCAAGCTCATCAAGAAGCGGCTTGTATTTCCTTGTAATCATATTCGAGACTGCATAAAGCGGAAAACATAACTGATTTCTGAGTCTTATCGATTCGTATTTATCCTTCATTTTCCCACCTCCTGTCTGAATTATATCGCGTGCGATATAATTTGTCAAAATATTTTTCATCTTTTATGATTTATCTTTGGACACGAGAAAACACAACGAAAATGATTTATGATATAATCAAGGTTGTAAATGATATAAGATTTAAATGTTAAGTTTTTGGCATGATGGACCAGTTTTTTGGAAAACATTTATAATTTTCAAATACTGATTTATGCCTTTTTTAAAGGAATAAATATGATGACTAATCAAGATTTATTAAGAATTGCCATGAGTCAATCCGCCGAGGATTTAGGATGCAGGCCTGATGATTTTTTGAGTGATAAAAATGTTATTGTACCTTTTAAGCTGGGAGACAATGCAAAGAAATATTACAGTTTGCCGATCGGTTGCAATTTCGTTTCATACGGAAACAATATTGTAGCCTCAGCCAATGAAGAGTTATATGATTTGGCCAATACCTATATAAACAAATTCCATTTCTATCATTGTTTCGAGAATCCGAATATGTATTGGTTTAACAATGAATTATCCCCTAAAGGATATGGGGTTTGTTTTATGGCAGAGTATTATCTTCCGGATCTTCGCACTTTAAAAGCGCTTCCCAGTGATTACGAATTTAGAGTATTGACTCCTGCTGATTTTAAAAGTCTGTATTTGCCCGAATGGTCCAATGCACTCTGTAAAGACAGAAAAGAACTCGATGTGCTCGGTGTGGGAGCATATGATAACGGAAAACTGATCGGACTTTCAGGCTGCTCAGAGGACGCCAAAGACATGTGGCAGATCGGAATTGATGTTCTTCCCGAATACAGAAGAAAAGGTATCGCTTCCGCTTTGACAACAAGACTCGCCCTCGAAATATTGGAACGCGATAAAGTACCTTTTTATTGCACCGCATGGTCAAATCTTCGCTCGGTAAGAAATGCTTACAAATGCTCTTTCGTCCCGACATGGGTAGAGATGACCGTTAAGCCGATTGACAAAATCGAAGAGATAAATTCAAAAGAAAACTAAAACGATTCCTCTTCATTATAGTTTTCTTTTCTCTTAAAATATCCGAATTAACTGTTTTCTTAAATCTTAACTCTTCCTGCCAAAATATCTTTGTAATCTGCAAGGTTCTTTCTTAAAAGATTCGGAGTATCCAGGCCGTAAGGGCACTTGCTCTTACATAATCCGCAGTCAATGCAGTCCTCGATTTTGCCCATAAGTCCCTGCCATTCTTCTCCAAGGAAATTGGCCGACGGTGCTCTTCTTATAAGCTGCGACATTCTCGCACAGTTGTTAATCTGAATACCCACGCTGCAGGGCATACAGTATCCGCAGCCTCTGCAGAAATCGCCCTGCAGACTCTTCCGGTCTTCTTCTATGAATGCAGCTATTTCATCCGTCATTTCAATATCTTCGTTAAAAAACGAAAGCCATTCCTCAAGCTCCTCTTCTCGCTGAATTCCCCAGATCGGAAGCGCATTATATTTGCTCATAAAAGCCATACAAGCCTTACTGTTTGTAAGAAGACCGCCCGCGAGACCCTTCATGGCTATAAAGCCCATGCCTGCTTTTTCGGTATCTTCGACAAGCTTAATCTCTCTTTCGTTCGCAAGGTATGAAAACGGAAACTGAAGTGTTTCGTAAAGTCCGCTTTTAACTATATCCTCAGCCACACCAATAAGATGTGCAGTGATTCCTATATGCCTGATTTTACCCTGCTTCTTAGCCTCGACCATTGCTTCATACATTCCCGTGCCGTCACCCGGTCTGTAGCAAACGCTCGCACAGTGAAACTGGTAAATATCAAGATAATCGGTACGAAGATTCTTAAGTGTCGTCTCAAGATCCGACCAAAATTTCTCGGGAGTTTTCGCCTGAGTTTTGGAAGAAATATAAATCCTGTCACGCATTCCGTCGAATGCTTCTCCAAGTTTCTCCTCGCTGTCGGAATATGCTCTTGCCGTATCAAAAAAAGTCATTCCGCCTTCATACGCTCTCCTTAAAAGTTTCACCGCCGTGTTCATATCAACTCTCTGAACCGGCAATGCTCCGAACGCATTCTGCGGTGTGGTAATTCCTGTTTTACCCAATACAATCTGTTTCATTTTATTCACCCTTATTATCCTGTCTATTCTATTTTAATTTAACGGATGCGATTTCTCTTGTCGGCCAGAATGCGCATAGATGAAGCCTGGTGATTCTTGCCGTAAAAGGTTTGAAAGAATTTACAAGGATTTTGAGTGCATCGTTAATGACTTCCGGCTCATCTATAATAATTGTTGCATGAGGTGTCCAGATGTATTCACTGATATCTTTTATGCTTATGGCATCGTGAAGTTTTAATAATTCCGGAGGATTCATATCAGGCGCGCCAAAAAGTATTTTTCCGCCGGCAAACATTCCCATATGACTTATATGCACGGGGATAGAGGTGAATTCATCTGCAAGTCTCTTCATTTCTTCGACAGCTTTGGCTTCATCTTCCAAAGCGAAAGTGGCAAGGCTTATATGAAAAGGAAGTCCCGGAGTCTGTACTCCGATAAATCCCGCATCTTTTAATTCCCGATACCAGCCGGACATCAGTTCCTGCGAATCTTCATCCAAATCCGCCATTAAAGTTAAAAATTTTTCGGCCATATGTCCTCCTAAAATACTTAAGTCAATATAATTTTCTTTGTATTTTTTCTGCACTTTTGCTTAATTCAGAATTTCCGCATTCTTATCATAATCAGCCATTATTATGTCTTTTACTGACAATTCAAGATTGATACCGGGTGATTGATAATTAATCGGCGACGTCTTACCCTCGACGGATTTTAAATCCATTGCAAACGCCTGGATTGTATTATCGGAGAGCGAAAGAAATGCGTGTCCAAATCCCGCAGGAACATAGACAAGCTTCGCATCATCTTCGTTTAATTCAATAGTTTTATATTGCTTAAAAGTCTTGGAATCCTCTCTTAAATCAATGATATAATCCAAACCTTTTCCCTGAATTACGCTTATCAGTTTTGACGGTCCTCTGTGAATTCCGAAAAAAGCATTCTTTGGCATTTTATAAAATCGCTGTTCGGTTAAATTAAAACCACCCAGAATTTGTTTTAATTCGGAATAATCTTGATAAAACAATTCCATAGTGCCGCGCTCATCTTTTCTGACATTTGTTTCAATGACTAAGCACTTATCAAATAAGGTCTCTGATACTTTCATAATCTCATCTTTCATTCATGGCTTATACTATCATTTAAAAACGCACAAAATCTATGCTTCTTTCACAATCTTTCCGGTTATATGTTCCGGTTCCAGAGCGAACATAAGCGTTCTCGGACCTGCATTTATCAGTTCATGCTGAATATATTCCTCATCCCGAGTAAATTTGTAACTTAACTGCCTTGAAATCTCAAGAAGTTTTTCCTGATCTTCAACAATCTTTATTCTGCCGAAAACTATAACGCTTCGGATGTTTAATGCCCATTCTCCGGGATTACGGTATCCACCATCATAAACACAAAAAGATGCCTTGTCACATCTTTTTATTGCATCTATTTTATGACCGCTTTTTCCTCCGTGGAAATATATCTTTCCATCCTCCTCACAGTAGTAATGATTCAGCGGCATACCATAAGGATATCCGTCATCTCCAAGTACAGACAGCACCCCGCGAAGTTCTTTTTTTAACACTTCAATACATTCTTCCTTGGGTAAACTCTGTTTTTTTCTGGCTACTTCCCTAAACATATTTTTTTCCTCTCTGATTGAGTTTTTATCTTTTACTTTGATGTCTGATCGCTGATCGGAATATAGGCGAGACCTGTATATTCAAGCCAATCCCCTCTTTTGTCAAATGTGGCTGTCTCCGACATACCGCAGTGAAACATTGAATGTCTGTACTGCGCAAGTATCATTTGCATTATCGTATATGGACATCCCTCGGGCTTTTTATATAAATCTTCATCGTTTAGATTATCAAGATATGCATTTATTTTTCCTTTAACAAAATCCATGTAAGTAACAAGTATTTCTCTTGCAATTACATAATCAGAATCATTTAAATATCCCTCTCTGGACTCCGATATAATGCTATATCTTTCATCAATCCCTATTAACTTACAGACTTCATCATAACTGTAATCATACGGATTGATAAAGTACTTATCCATTGAATGAATCATATGAAACAGAAATCTTGAATTATTGACATTATCAACCATGCAGCCAAGTTCCGCATTATTAATCTGCTCATACATATTCTTAAATAAAATATCCGTCTGCTCTTTAATTATTATAACAATCTCTCTCATTTTTTATCCTTTAAAATCATCTTTGTTCATTAAAGAAATTTGCTAAACTTTTTATTCCTTCCAGGGCCTTTTGGTCTTTAATGGCAGGAACAACGTTTGTGTTTTTTCATTTTATAATGCCTCATTGATTAAATCATTTATGTGTATTTCCACACTGTCCAGACAGGGGATGGAGCAATTGTTTGAATTTAATAAGAGCGGAAGCTCTGTGCATCCTAACACTACTGCTTCAGCTCCGCACTGATCGCGCATTTTATCTATTATGCTTTGAAACTCCTTCAAAGTACTTTCTTTAACAATTCCAAGTTCAAGTTCCTCTAAAATTCGTTTTGCAATCAGTTTTCGATCATCTTCATCAGGAACGAAAACTTCAATGCCTGCTTCACGAAAATCCTTCTTCATGTAATCCTGTTCCATGGTAAAAATAGTTCCAAGCAGAAGTACTTTTTTATACTCTTTGGCCTTTGATTCTTTGCATACAGATTTTGGAATACTTATCAACGAAACGCCTGTTTCTTTGACAAGTTCCTCGTATACCATATGCATTGTAACCGCTGTCAAAGAGATTACTTCGGCACCTGAATTCTTAAGACATTTAATCTTTTCTGCAAGATAATCCTTAAGTAAATCATACCTTTCCGACGAAACGAAATTCCACGCCTTACGAAAATCAACGCTTTCAATAACAATATCCGGCATTTGAGTTTTGTTCGTGATTTTATCGATTCTTGAATTTAATTCTTTGTAATACATAAGCGTAGATTCAGGACCCGTACCGCCTACCAATCCTATCTTTTTCATAATCTCACACATTCCCTTCTAAGGTTTTTAATTAATTACCGGAAGCAGCTTCTTCTCAATAAATTCTACACGGTCAAAAATCCTCGGTTTAAAATAACCCGTCATGCCGACACAAACTCTCTGTTCTTTGTTGACATAGATTATGTTTCCGGCATCTCCGATAGCAGCATAAACCTTACGGTCATCATACGGCTTATACCAGAGGTATCCGTAATTCATGTTACCGAATCTCTCTCCGAGTTTAAGATGAGGTGTCAGCATGTCTTTTAAATATTCTTCGGAAATGATTCTTTTGCCTTCATAATTTCCGTCATTAAGTACCAGCTCTCCAAGCTTTGCCATATCCTTTGCCGACAGGCAGAGCCCCCATCCTGCGGTGACGGTATCTTTGGGATCCGAATACCATTCATTCTTTCTTGGTTTCTTGTTCATGAGAAAATCAAACTGGTCTTCTTTGGAAGATTCACCGTGAATCACGTGCTTTGGTATTCCAAGCGGCATAAAAAGATTGTTATTGGCAAAATCTATGCACTTTTCTCCCGTTGAATTTTCAATTATTCCGGCAAGTATCTGGATTCCCAGGGTTGCATACTTAAACTCGCCCGTGATGCCTTTCCTTCCGCCGAGAAAATCAAGCACGGTTAGTGTCCAGTCATCGGATGTACATACCTTGGTCCAGGGTTCGCTTTGATACTTATATGGTGCCGTCATCGTAAGAAGATGCTTTACCGTGACATCATATATTGTCTTCTCCCCGCGCTTAACCTGATAGGTTGGGAAATAATCCAACACTTTATCATCCACGCTCTTAATACATCCTTTGTCGATTGCAATGCCTGCAAGAAGTGCCATGACGCCTTTGGTCACGGAATTGATGTTCATAGCATCATCTGTTTTAAAGCCACGCCATGAGCCATTATAAGCTTCTTTACCGTCCTTTATGGCATATATCTGACATACGTTGCTTTCGTTCTTTGTGTTATTCTTTATATACTTGTTAAATTGTTCAAAATCCATCAAAAAAGTCTCCTTTTAGGTTGTATTTTGGACGTCCTAAAAAAAGACTAATTGAATTAAAAATTCTTTTCAAGTATTTTTTTATATTTATTTTTTTATCTGTTTTTTATGACAATAATCGAGAAATATCCCGCTTCGTTTGGAATGGACCAAAGGTCCTTATATACGCGCTCATTTTCCATACCGCAGTTTTCTGCCATATATGCTGTCTTCCCGCTTGATGAAACCTTTTCTTTGATTTCTTTTAATTTGTTTCCCGCTTTTAAAATCACAAGCGTACCTTCAAAATCAACAAACTCTCCCGAAGTAATCATCACCGATTCATCGCCTAATGAAAGAGGCAGTTTAAGTTTGGAAGAAACGGCGCTGAATGATGTAATACCGTTAATAATTTCAAAATCATATCCTCTGTTTGCGATAATATCCGCAAGATAAAAAAATGTCGAATAAAAGCTTGGATCTCCCAGAGTCAGGAACGCAACATTTTTCCCTTTGGAAAGACGCAAAATAATCTGATCCGCTGCCTTTTGATGAAATTCCTTTATATCTCCCTCACGCATCGGAAATTCCAACAGAAGCAACTCTTTTGATTCAATTTCGGGTACGGCATTTTTTGCAATATGATACGCAACACCTGGCTCACCTTTGCTCTCAGGGCAAGCTATACAATCTGCGTTTTTAATTTCTTTTACGGCCTTTAAAGTCAGAAGTTCGGGATCTCCCGGTCCGACTCCTACGGCAAATAATTTACCTTTCATCAACTTCCTCTTAACTAAAGTTTTTCAGTATCCAATCTGTTTGTCGATTACATGCTTTAATCCGACACCGGCGGCATAGTTAACTGTCAGAGTTCAATTCGACCTTCACTTTTTTTATTCGTTCAAAAGCATTCTGACACCATTTGAATAAAGAATCATATGCTTTATCAAAATCATAATCATCAGGCAATTCCGCCATCAAAAGGATTTCCGAATCCTCTTTTGAAACTTTTTGTTTCAATTCCCTCTTGGTCGAAACAAAAACTCCGCTTTCGAGAAAATACAAATTCTGTATCAGGAAGAAAAAGCCTTTGCAGGTTCCGCGAAACTTTCTCACATTCTTTTCCCGATCGGAATGAATATAACGATGGCATAATTCATGATACAGATTGCCGAGACTGAGATTAACATAGTTGACTTCATCTTCGAGAGTCGCTTCGGGAAGGAACTCCGATAATACTCCGAAAAGATCTTTTGTCGTGTGAAGAAGCTGACATACCTCAAGAGGATTCCATTGTTTCATTTCTTCTTTTCCGCATATAAAACCACAGGACTTATCATAATCTCCGATTCTCTTTAGTATCTCTCGATACTCATCCATATCTTGAACCGAAAACCTGTCAATAATAACCATAAAATCCAGGTCGCTGTTTTCTCCGGCTTCGCCTCGCATGTAACTGCCCTGAAGTCCCACATACATTAGTCTGTCTCCGTATATTTTTCTGCATTCGGATAACAGCCTGTCTTTATATATTTCAATGTCCAACATCTTTTTTTCTCCGTAATTCTTCAACCCGTGTCAACGAATAAAGTTTTCGATTATGCTATTCACTTTTTCGGGTTCGTCCGTATTGGGATTATGGCCGGCACCCTCTATCCATTCAATGGGTATGCCTGACTGTTTGGCCCACTCTTTGTCGTAACGCTTGGTAAATCCGGCCTGATCCTTTGTGCCGCAGATTAAAAGCG
>DFEM01000061.1 GCA_002369155.1 Lachnospiraceae bacterium UBA3802
CTTGGTCAGACCACATACATTCACAAGATAATCAACCGCTTCTTTGATTCCCGGCTCATTATCGTAGACAACATTGACCATTCCCTCTATCTCGAAAGCAACAAAGACTTTCGGAGTATTGATAAGGCTTTTGAAAAATCTTCGATTTATAATCTGTCTTTTGATTTTGGCCATGCTTCCAAGCGCTATTATAAGGCCGTCAAATTTGCAGATTTCTTCAAGACGATATATTGAATTGTATACGCTCTTATATCTTTTTTGAGAATCTTCCGGCCCGTCGTAATCCACGAACTTACCCGCAATTACAACTATCTCGATGTTTCTGTTGGGCGGTATTGCATTGATGGCATTGGAAATAACATCTTTGGCAAATTCCGTAAAAACATCCTCGACTATCAAACCAATTGTGAGCTTTTTTTCCTTGCTTGAATTATGCATCAAAGTTTCCTCGTTGGAGTAATGTTTATCCCCGTCTTTTAAAGATTAATGTCGGGAGAAGGTTTGGAGAAAAGATAACCTTGCGAATAATCTATTCCGAATCTGGTCATTTTCTCCTGTATTCCGGAGTTCTCAACATATTCGGCAACTATTGCAATTTCTCTTGCGCTTATATCTTTCCATCCGACTATAAGAGCCACCAGTCGCTCGGATTCATCATTCTCGCAACAGTGTCTTATGATGGAACCGTCAATCTTTATATAATCCGAATGAATGCTCATTAAATGCTGAAGATTCGAATATCCGCTGCCGAAATCATCGATGGATATTAATCCTCCGAGAGCATGAATTCTGTCTACGAAAGCAACCAGAATATCGTATTCGTCAATATCCTCGTTTTCGAGAATCTCGAATACAAAATTCTGAGGGTATTTGGCAGAAGCCATAAAGTCATAGATGTATTCCGTTATTTCGGGATTTTTGATATCTCTGATTCCGAGGTTGATGCTGACACTCTTATCCTTTACGTCCTTGAAAATGTCAAATACCTTTTTGATCATCGTCTTGGAGAGTGAATCGTAAAGGTGTCCGAAATTTCTTGCCACATCAAGAAACTCTGCGGGATAGTAAATCCTGCCGTTTTCATCTTCAAGTCTCATAAGTGATTCATAATGATTGATTGACTTGCTTTTGTTATCGTAAATCCCCTGGAAATAAGGAATAATCTTATCGTGAGCTATCGCATAATTGACGACATTTACCATATGGTATTTTTCTCTCATGCTTTCTTCGTCAAGCTGTTCAATCATGGGTGATGTAACATAGAACTGAATGTTTTTGTTCATCATCTCAACCCTTGCCGAATAGTACGCAGAGTCAATATTTTCGAGAGTGCATCCGTCAATAATGCAGAAAAGAGGAACGATGGCTATGTTTTCTCTTGATGTTTCAAAAAGACTCTTTTGGAGCATACCCATGTCGCTCTTAAAATCCGCCAGGGAAGTTCTGTAGGAAGGCGTGCCGATTGCTATATGCCATCCGTCGATGAGATACATTTTGTAATTTTTGCTTTGAACAAAACTCTGGCATGTACTCAAATAATTCTTATATGTCAAATCAATCAGCTGCTTGGAAAATACGGTCTTCATACCCGTACTGTCGGTGATGTCGATCATACATATTCTGTCATATCCTTTAACTCCGATATCGGTGTTAAGAGCTACTTCATTCGGTATTTCCTCATTCTGATATACAAAGAGTTTTGCCTCGCACTCCCTCAAGAATTCCAGTGTATTCTCATTCTTTTCATCATCGTTTTTATTTTCGTATTCACTCTCGGTGTTAATGATGTAATCGATCAAATCCTTGTTATTTGAAGCCAGCGATTCGGTATGAGTAAATACATAGGGATTGTAATTCTGAGTGGCACTCTTTTCACCGAAAACGGATACAACAAAGGTACAGTTGGCAAATACGCTTTTACCGTTAATCGTAACTATTTCGCCATCCGTAATACAGCCGCACATGTTGGTCTCTTCATACACGGACAATTCCCATCTTACGCAGTCCGGATACATCTGAGAACGCAACAGGCAGGAATATGCAAATATCGTCTCCGCTTTTTCAAAATTCTCGATTCTTCGAAACATCATTCTGTTATCGTGAACAATTTTCTGATCGTATACGAAGGCTCTCTTAATTTTTCTTCTTACCTTGAAATTATGATTGCCTCTGATTAATTTTCGCTTTCTGTAAATATCGCTTTCAAGATGCTCATCATAATCCTTTTTGTATGTGATATTCTCTCTCGGGAAGGATTCTGAAATACTCATATTGTCATGGAACCCCACAAAGAGCGGAGCGTTTTCCGCATCTGAATAAGCAAAGGGGAAAAGCCTTGATAACGAGGGATCTTTTTTCAGAACATCACCGATATTGTTCCTGTATTCTTCTGCGGCATCTTTTCCGTCTATTTCCAAAATGCAGTTTGCAAAAGCATCGGTTATTTCATGTTCTTCACCAACTGTCTCAATGCCCGTTGCGCATGAAGTAAAACTTTCCACTTCATTACCGCTTATCGTGGCAATTAACATTGCCTCATCCGACCATGTCTTTTCATCAAATACAAAACCTGTATGATGCTTGTTTTTCTCAAACGCATCGGACGAAACGGCTATGCCTCCGATCATCTGCACCTTGGGATATTTTTCATTAACTTCATCGACAAAAGCCGAAACTTCCCTGTACTTTACTGTAGTAAACGCAAGCATGAGTTTTACGGCTTCAAGGTTAATGTAATCTGCGGTTCGATCGCACAGTTCACTGCCCGAAATCATATCTTTCGTTTTCTTATCGAAAGCCGGAATCATAACGGTATCAACCTTCGCCTTATCCATAAGGGTAACGGAAATAACACACTGATTGGGCAGAAGTTTTCCATGGAAAAATACTGCCGTGGTGCTGGTACCGAAAATATGAGCGTTCGGAACTATTTTCTTTATGTATTTTGCCAAATCAACGGCTTCCTCTTTAAGATGAATTGCCGTATGTATTCTTATAAGCACATCTCCCTTTTCGGAGTTAATCATCAGCTGATTAAGTGTCTCCGTAAGTCTTGCTTTTGATACATATTGGAAGTTCCATGTGAACATCTGCTTGTTCCTCCGAGTAATACTTACTGAAATAATCAATGATTGAATTTATCTATAATACTGTTAATCTCTTGTGCATTTTGGCTGTTTTCCTGAGCAACTCTCATAATCTTATCCGCTATATCCGTTGTAATCTCATTCTTTCGGATTATGTCTTCTACGCCTCTTTCATTATCATTTGAAGCATTGCTTACATAATTAACCTGCTCCATAATCCTGCCCATGGAGGTTGAAAATTCACAGGATGTATTATTTATCGAATCAATGGCATCCTGGATATCCGCCACTTCCTCACCATATTCTTTTGCAATATTCGAGTATTCTTCAAACTGCTTTGTGACATCATTTTCCATAAAATTAATAATATCCTTAAAGCACTCTTTGACGCTCTCTATACTCTTGCCCGATTCAATACAGATATCCTGAATGTTTGTTGCTGTACTTGATGAGTCATCTGCAAGATTTTTGATTTCATCAGCCACAACCGCAAATCCTTTTCCGGCCTCACCGGCTCTTGCTGCTTCAATTGAAGCATTAAGCGACAAAAGATTGGTCTGTCTTGTGATATCCAAAATCTTTGAAGCCATTTCGTCAATTTTCGAGAGTTTGGATAAGGCTTCTATCGCTTCTTCTATGTTTTTCTTGGTCTCCTCAATCTTTTGAACGCTGTTGGCAAGTTTTTCTTCGGATTTTTCAGACATCTGTGTAGAAGTCTTTAACATGGAATTGCTTTTTTGGGATCCATCTTTGACCTTTTGTGAAATATCCTTAACCATGGCTTCCATACGATTCATCTCTTCACATACGTTTTCAATGGCATCGTTGGTGTTGGTAATACTTGCAGAGAGTTCCTCTGTGGTAGCGGCATTGTCCTCGATATTCTCCCGAAGCGATCTGAAAGTCTGATTCATTTCATCCGTATTTGCAGAAAGCGAATCACCGCAACGGCTTAAAGTTCCCATTATGCCCCTGAATGTCTCGGAGAGCGAATCAACTTCCGATGCTATCATTCCGACTTCGCTTCCTCCGCCAACATATGCTTTGATGGTATGATCTTCGCTAAGATTTAGTCCGCCGAGCTTCTTGATTGAGTTAGTAATCTTATCAAGAGGTTTGGTTGATACGTTAACTGCTATGGCAACCATAGCTATGATAAGGATGTAAGCCACTATGCCAAGTACTGCCAAAGTGATTAAGTTGCTTTTTGAGGAAGCATACATCTCTTTTTTGTCAGCCGTTACAACAACGGTCCAATCACGACCGGGGATTTTCTTATAACTTACAATCTTCGTAACACCGCCATCCTTAAATTCGAACTGGCCCTTTTCGCTGTTTCCGTCCTTAACCTTGTTTATTACTTCCAAAAGAACAGGTTTGGTTGCTTCTTTGGCTATAATCTCCTCCTCTGTTTCCTCAGTAACTTCGGTATCCGTAAATACTATGCCTGTATCTGTATTGAGCATATAGAAATTGCTTGATTCAACACCTTCGAGTTTGAATTCCGTAAGAAGATTTTCCAATTCGTAATGGAAAACGCCTGCTCCGACATATCCTATCATTTCACCGTTATCATAAACCGGATAGTACATGGAAAGACAAAGTTTGCCTGTACCGGGAGATACGATGATGCCTGCATTGTAGACACCTTCGGGATTTGATTTCATGGCATCCATAAGCTGATTGACTCTTTCGGGCTCCGCACGAAGAATCTTGCCGATTACCGGAGGTACACTGTAAGTAAGAATTCTTGTTTCAAAATTTCCGATGTATAAACCTTCCCAGTTTCTGAGAGAAGAATAATAATCCATTGTATAAGCCTGCGCGGCTTCGAAATGTTCATAATTGTCCTTGTAATATGCCGTCGTATTATAAGTCTCATCATTAAACATAGGCAGTTCACGATTGTTATTCTTTTTGTAATCCGCTCTGTCATCTTCGATAACGTCTTTTACTATCTGGTTTTTCGAATATAAAACAAGCTTATTTTCCGCCTGTTCAACAAACTCTTCCACCGAGTTTACCTGTGCATCGAGATATGTGGACATGTTCTCGTTTATCTTTTCCCTTAGAATCTTATTGGAATTGACATACGCAAGTAAACACAGAAGAAAAATTCCGATAGCAGTAGAAATCGCTACTATCGAGATAACAATTGTTTTCATTTTAAAATTCTTCATAACCAAAAATCCCCCTGATAACACATTTCGGATGCTAAAACCCGATTTAAATATTATACCTCATTTTTTGTTTAAAATCACTAAAAAAAGGACGTTTTGTCCCTCTTTTTTTGTTTTTATTGCAAGACCTCAAAATGTCCGTTTGATGCTGTTTTTTTGTCCATTAAATATCTGTTAAAAATCCATGTAACGCGTCAATTTTCGAAACCGGAACAGATAAACTCTCATAACCCATTCTGATAAATGATTCCTTCATGGTAATATCGGATGCAAGTTCACCGCATATTCCGGCCTTTATTCCGTTTTTATGAGCGCTTTCTGCCACTGATTCAAGAAGTTTAATTACAGCGGGATGATGGGAATCGTAATACTTTTCAACCGAAGAGTTGCACCTGTCGATTGCCAGAGTATACTGTGTCAGATCGTTGCTTCCCACGGAGAAGAAATCCGATATTTTAGCCAAATCGTCTGCCATAAGAGCGGCAGCGGGAGTCTCTATCATTATTCCGACTTTAATGTTTTCATCAAATGGAATATTCTCTTTTTTTAACTCATCTTCAACTTCTCTCAGATACTTTTTTGCCTGTACGACTTCATCCCTACAGACAACAAGCGGAAACATAATCGATATATTACCGTATGCACTTGCCATAAGAATCGCTTTAAGCTGCGTCTTAAACAATTCCGGTTCCGAAAGACTTCTTCTTATACCCCTTAATCCCAATGCCGGGTTTCCCTCACTGAGCATGGTCATGTAGGGAACTTTCTTGTCCCCTCCGATATCGGCGGTTCGGATAATGACTTCCTTGCCGTCCGTAATCTCTGCCACTTCTTTGTAAATCTCAAACTGTTTTTCCAAAGAAGGAGATTCATATGAATCCATAAATATAAATTCGGTTCGAAAAAGTCCTATGCCTGCCGCACCCTTTTTCATTGCTTCTTTTGCATCGTTTGCATTCGCTATGTTTGCGTAAATCTTAATTTTGTTTTCGTCAAAAGAAAGAGGCATTTTGGTATCTCCGATGTTTTTCAGCGTATCTTTATAAGATAATTCTTCCGAATATTTTTCGAGTGTGATTGCATCGGGTTCAACGTAAATCAAATTATCTGTTGCATCTATAATTGTTTCTTTACCTTCAAAAGGGTAAAGATCATCTGCCAAGCATCCCGTCACAACAGGAATATCCAGAGATTCCGCCAGAATTGCGGCATGGGAATTCTTACCGTCACTCTCGGTTATCATTCCTGCTATTCTTTCTCTTCCGAGCCTGATTATCAGCGAAACGGAAAGGTGTTTGGATGCTATAATCACTCTTTCATCACTATCAAATAAAGCATCGTTTGAATCCTTTTCATCCGACAGTTCGTTTATAAGCATGTCCGATATTTCGTACACATCATGAGAACGTGCCATCATCTTTTCTTCGTCTGATTGATTTAAAATATCACAAAAATAATCGCGCGCGCGGCGAATGGAATCCGCGGCCGAAATATTTTCGTTTTCGATTAAATCCACCACGAATTTATCAAATTCTTCATCCGAAAGAATCTCTTTTTGAGCCATAAAAACATCGGCTGCTTCTTTTAAATTTTCCGAAGCCGCCTTTTTTGTATAATCGTCATATATTCTTTTTGCTCTCGATTTTGCATTGGAGAATTTGGCTGTCTCCAATCGCGAATCGATTTCATTTTTCAAATCGGATATTTGTTCGTCCTTAAGGATATAAAGTTTTCCTGATCCCGTTCCGTTGCAAACCCCGACGCAATTGATTTTCTGCATGTTTACAATCCTGTTCCTGCCAAAACCAAGACGGCCGCATTCGATGAATTATTCATATTTACCGGCCTCTGAAATTCAATTTACAGTTCAGACATTTTTTACAATCCAAATATTATCATTTAAATTATATATCAAAAAAACAGATAAATCTTTACAATAAAAAATAAAAACAAGCCAAAAAATCATTTTTTGCCTGTCTTTTGTCCGTCAAAGCCGATTTTTAAGGCTTAATAGGTATATACAATCAATATGGTATATAGTACAATGACTGTACGTAATGAATAAACAGAAACGCCCTTCGCACATATGAAGGGCGTTCTTTATTTTCATTTTTATTCAGTCTCCGACTTTTTTGATATATAACTCAAAAGTACCGTCACCGTTATCCGTAAGTTTAAGGATCTGATGTCCTTCTTCCTTGATGCTTCTTGGTACATTCTGTACGGGTTCTCCGTCGTTTAAATGTACCTGAAGAATCTGACCTTCATCAAGTTCTTCGAGCGCAACTTTTGTCTTTACAAAAGTAACGGGGCAGTTAACATCGGTAATATCCACTGTATCATCTACTTCAAAATCGAGATCAGCCATTTTTTCCTCCTAAGATATAATTAATTCTTCTTTTCTGACAGTCTTTTCACCGTCAACTGTTTCTACATGGAATGCATTAAGTACGGGATTGTTTTCATCCTCCAGCGAAAGTATCAAATAACTTGCTTTGCTGTCGTTGGCAAGTCTCTTGTCTTCTTCCGAAGGACGTGAAGGGCTTTCGGGATGCGAATGCCAGTTGCCAAGAGGCTTTAAGCCATTGCTTCGCATATCCTTGATTGCACCAAGCTGTTCCTTGGGATCGATACTGAAATGTTCGTTGGTATGATCGATATTTGTAAGAAGATATACTTTTTTTATCTCTCTTGAACCGTCTTCTTTATCTTCTCCCGCGATAAGTCCGCAGGCCTCATCAGGTCTTTGCGACAAAGCATATTCAAGTATTTTTCCATAATCCGATTTGCTTATTTTAACTATCATTTCTGTTTCCTTTTTCAATGTTTCATGTCGCAGGGCGGTACTTCGTAATCAATAAGTTCGGTAATTTCAGGCTCATCCGAACATACCGCACAGCCCTTGCCTCTGGGCGGAAGTTTGATCTTGTGGAATTCCATTTTGAGTGCATCGTATGTAAGTAAATATCCTACCAAAAGATCGCCTACGCCTGTGATGTATTTAACGGCTTCCATGGCCTGAAGGGATCCGATAACGCCGCCCATTGCGCCGATAACGCCTGCCTGCTTGCATGTGGGAACGGCATCCTTTGGCGGCGGATTTTTGAAGATACATCTGTAGCAGGGACCTTCTCCGGGAACAACCGTTGTAAGCTGTCCCTTGAATCTTATGATTCCTGCATGTGAAAAAGGCTTTTTAGCCATAACGCACGCATCGTTAATTAAAAATTTTGCGGGGAAATTATCCGTACCGTCAATGATGAAATCATAATCTTTGATGATGTCCAAAATATTTCCGCTGTAAATAAATTCACTGTATGTATTAACCTTTACATCGGGGTTGATCGCACGCATTGTTTCTGCTGCGGATTCAACTTTCTTCTTTCCGATATCGGGTGTTGTATGAATAACCTGTCTTTGAAGGTTTGATAAATCAACCACATCCGCATCGACTATACCGATGGTACCTACACCTGCAGCGGCAAGGTATAAAGCTGCGGGTGCTCCGAGTCCGCCTGCACCGATAATAAGTACTTTGGCATTTAAGAGCTTCTTTTGGCCTTTAACACCAATTTCCTTAAGAATAATATGTCTGGAATATCTTTCCAGCTGTTCGTTGGTAAATGCCATTATCTGCCTCCTCCCATGAAGTAAAGGAACTCAACTTCGTCCCCTTCTTTGAGAACATGGCTTTCAAAAGTATCGCTTCCGATGAATTCTTCGTTTACGGAAACCGTTACATACTCGGGTGTTTCAACATTTTCGATTTCAATAAGTTTGGAAACGGTCAAACCCTCGTCATATTCCTTTCTTTCTCCTGCAACCGTAATTTTCATGTTATCCTCCTTTATATCATATAGTACCAGGCATCACCCTGAGAAACCTCTTTGGTAATATGTGTGGCACCGTTTGTTTTATATTCCATCTCAAGATTCTTCATGCTCACTCTCGTATTGGCATCTATTGATGTCGTAATAAAAGCATTGCCTCCGATGACCGTATTTTCGCCTATTACGGTATCTCCTCCGAGAATTGAAGCATTGGCATAAATCGTAACATTGTCGCATATGGTCGGATGTCTTTTTTTGCCGGAGAGTTTCTGACCGCCTCTTGTCGAAAGAGCGCCGATGGTAACACCCTGATATATTTTTACGTTTGTTCCGATTATGGATGTCTCTCCGATTACAATACCCGTTCCGTGATCGATGAAGAAGAATTTTCCTATTTCGGCACCCGGGTGAATGTCTATTCCTGTTTCCGAATGCGCATATTCAGTCATAAGTCTCGGCAATACGGGAACCATGAGTTTGTATAATTCATGAGCTATTCGATAGACCGTAATGGCTCTGAGTCCGGGATATGCAAGGATTATCTCGTCAAAGCACCCCGCTGCCGGATCTCCGTCATAAGCAGCCTTAAGGTCGGTCTCGATATACTCTCTTATAGTCGGTATCTTTTCAAAAAATATTTTGCAGATTCTGTAGCTTTCTATCTCTCTGTCTTCCTCGGTCATCGTTCCCCTTTTGGTGCAAAAATCAAGTGCAAGGGTAACCTGTTTGTTTAAATGATAAAAAGCATCTTCGATATTAACCGCAAAAGTATTTTTGGGGTTATATATTTTATAGGATTTATCCCTGAAATATCCGGGATAAATAACTCTGATAAGATTATCAACAAGTTCGATTACTTCGGCTTTGTCGGGCTTGTTAAAAATATTTTTTGCATCGATATTTTTCTCTCCGTCAAAGTCCGCAATTATCGTATTAACTATTCGGTCAATTTCTTCCTCTTTGATTATGTTGCTCATCATTACCTCTCTGTCCGTCCTTTCACCGCCTGCAAGAAGTCCTCAATCAAATCTTCCGTGTCTTCTATTCCGACTGTTACTCTGATTGTATCTTCGTATACTCCCGCGGCTTCCATCTCTTCCTTGCTTGTATGCACATAAAGAGTTGATGCAGGATGAATGACAAGTGTTCTTATGTCTCCGATATTGCTTGCAATCAGCGCATATTTTAAGGAATTGATAATCCTGAAGGCTTTTTCCTTGGAGCCTGCTCTGAAGTTCAATATTCCGCCGCCCTTGCCGTTTAATTCTTTTTCCACGTATTCATGGTAGGGATGATGTTTAAGCGTGAGGTAATCGACTTCTATTCCTTCCAATTCATCAAGTGCATTCGCAAGCGCATCCGCATTCTCGCAGATTTTTGCCATTCTCAGTCCCAACGTATCAAGACCTATATAGTTAAAGAATGCATTCATCGGAGCCATGCACCCTCCGAAGTTTTCCCAAAGGTCGGTTCTGAGTCTTACCGAAAAAGCTCTTTTGCCGAATTTCTTAAATTCGGATAAAGCCTTATGCTTATCGAAATCCCATTCAAAACTTCCGCCGTCAACGATTATTCCGCCGATAGAATTGCCACCGCCGTTAATATATTTGGAAGTGGAATGAATCACAACGTCGGCACCAAGTTTCAATGGTTTTGCAACATAAGGAGTTGCCGTCGTGGAATCAACAAAAAGAGGTATTCCTGCCTCATGCGCTGTCTTTGACACAGCCGCAACATCAAGTACCTTGAGTGCCGGATTGGAAATCAGTTCTCCGAAAATCACTCTGGTTTTTTCATTAATAAGATTTTGTATAACCTCTGGTTTCAATTCTTTTGCAAAAACCGTATGAATCCCCAATTTTTCCAGGTCATGAAAAAGTCCGATTGTACCGCCGTAAAGTCCTGTACCCGCAATTATTTCGTCTCCGTTATTACAGACTGCCAAAAGTGCAGCCATAATCGCCGACATTCCGCTGCTGCAACAGACAGCATCAACGCCGCCTTCCAGTTCATTGACCCTTTGTTCGAAAGCAGAAACAGTCGGATTGCCGATCCGGGTGTAGGCATATCCCATACTCTTATGCTTAAATACTCTCTCGAGTTCCTCCATGCTCTCATATCTGAAAGCCGTCACCTGAGATATGGGAGGAAGAATTTCCCTGCCCGGATTTTTCGCTATAGATTTTCCATGAAGTAACTGAGTATTGAATTTCATTAATCTGCTCCCTTTGGGATTTAGTTCTCTTTTTAAAAGATCCCGGACGGACTCGAACCGTCATCTTCAGCTTTGCAAGCCTATGCCATTCCAGCGGCCACGGGGTCCGACTATTTTTTGCATAAAAAAACCGGAAAGTCTTAAAGACCTCCGGGGTTATTCGGTTTCAGCATTAAATTTGTAATCATTTCCAAAAAGGTTACGCACTACAACAGACGGATGCTTCAGCCGGACAGACCCCGATTAAAAACATTCGACAACACATGGCGATATTCTGTTTGAAAATAAATGTGTTAATCATAATTATCAAAACCCTTTTTTGAAAGATTGGAATCATAATATCATAACTTACCTACTATGTAAATAGGTTTTTAAAAATAAATGAAAAGAACAAATCACAATTACTGCAATTTGTTCTGATCATGTACGGCTATTCCCTTCGAAAGGGAGAGAAAATATATAATGGTAAAAATTGGCTAGCTTAGTTAAGTGATGCTCCGAGTGCCTTGCAATTGGCAACGTCTGCATCGTTAGGGCTTTCATTTGCAATCAATCCTTCATTGATAAGATTGATTCCTGACGCCTTGCATCTGTCAACCCAGTCTCTCATCCACTGTCCGTCGCCCCATCCGTAGGATCCGAACAATGCGATTTTCTTATGTGCTATGGCACCTTCAACGGATGAAAACATCGGTTCGAATTCCGTATCATCCAATTCTTCGGCTCCCATTGCGGGACATCCGAATGCAATTGCATCAAATTCTGCTGCTTTATCAGCATTAAATTCCGATGCGGTAAATATACTTGTATCAGCACCTGCGAGTTTGGCACCTTCAGCTACGGCATTGGCCATTGCTTCCGTGTTTCCCGTGCTGCTCCAATAAACAACTGCAACTTTGCTCACTATCTTGTCCTCCTTTAATTTACGGGCAGTTTCGGTTAGTCGTGCATAACCGTTTTTTTCTTTGAAAAACCGTCACTCCGTGGCGGTTAGTCATGTCTAACATTTTACAAATTTATAAAAGTTTGTCAATAAGTTTTTTAAAAATTTTAATTGCAAAGTTTCGCAACCGTTTCGTTGATTACTTTACCGTCGGCCTTTCCTTTTAACTCTGCCATAACAGTTTTCATAATCATACCTTTGTTTTTCGTTGCAATAACATCTGCGAATTTTTCTTTGAGAATACTCTCAACTTCCTCTGCAGAAAGCATTTTGGGAGCATATTCTTCAAATACCGAAAGTCTTGCCGTGTACTCAGAAAGAAGATCTTCTCTTTCCTTGGGGCATGTTTCTATCTGCTCTTTTACGCTTTTTAATTCTTTAAGAACAGCCTGATTGACAATTTCCTCTGTAATATTGTCTCTGCATCCCGTATCGATTGCTATCTTTTTGGCTGCGGAAACAAGTGTTGAAATTGAATCTTTTCTGGGTTTATCATGTGCCTTCATGGCTGCTATCATATCTTTTTGTAATTGTTCGAACTGCATTTTTATGCCTCCTTTTAAAAACTTAATTATATTATGAACCTAAATGCCAAATTTTAAAATATTCTTTGTTATTCTTCTCCTGCAAGAACCTTCTTTTCCTGTTCTTCCTGAATCTCGGGGAAATATGAAAGCATGGGTTTATCGTCTTTTCCTTTTATCTTTCTGTTAATATAATTTGTCGTCAGACGATGTACAAGAGGTGCAAGACTTAACACACCGATAAGGTTCGGAATCATCATCATTCCGTTAAATGTATCCGATATATCCCACGCTAGGGATGATGTTGCAAGAGCTCCGACAATGATAAAACTTGCAAAGATTATTCTGAATACAACAACCGCTTTTTCGTTGATAAGATACTCGACAGCCTTGCTTCCGTAATGAGACCACCCGAGAACAGTTGTGAAAGCAAAGAGAAAAATCGCCAATGCGATAAAATATTCTCCCGCCGGTCCGAATACTCCTCCGAATGCTTTGGCTACAAGATTTGCATCCGAGACACCCGGAGTTTCAATAAAATGCCCTGTTGTAAGATCGATAAATCCGCTTGTTAAAACCACGAGTGCAGTAATCGAACAGACAACAAATGTATCCGCAAAAACTTCAAATATACCCCAAAGTCCCTGTTTCACGGGTTCTTTAACATCCGAATTGGAATGAACCATAACGGATGAGCCGAGTCCTGCTTCATTGCTGAATACGCCTCTCTTGCAGCCCTGAGTAACAGCACTTTTAAGCATTGCTCCGATTGTTCCTCCCGCAATGGCTTTTGCTCCGAGAGCAAATTTGAATATCGACAAGAACGCCGGAACAATCGAATCATAATGAACAAAGATTATAATCAACGATCCTACTATATAAAGTATAGCCATAAAAGGCACGACCTTTTCCGCTACAGCAGCAATTCTTTTCAATCCGCCGACAATGATGAGCGCTCCTAAAAACGTAAGTACCAATCCGATTACAAAAGGTACAAACGGTATTATTCCGAATAAAGGAGCAACATCAACTTTCGAGAAAAATGCAGATTGCACATTAATTACTATTTTATTGATCTGGCCCATGTTTCCGATTCCAAAGGAAGCCAGGAATGCACATATTGCAAAGGCAATCGCAAGAATTTTGCCGATAATCTGTAATGCTTTGGGGCGATTTTTTTCTCCGAGGCCGTCCTGAAGATAGTACATTGCTCCGCCGGACCATTCACCGTGTATGTTTTTTCTTCTGAAATAAATACCGAGAACGTTTTCTGAAAAGTTGGTCATCATTCCGAAGAATGCTGCCACCCACATCCAAAAGACTGCTCCCGGTCCGCCTATTACAATCGCAGCTGCCACACCTGCTATGTTGCCTGTTCCGATTGTTGCGGCAAGAGCGGTACACAAAGCCTGAAACTGCGATACGCTTCCCTTCTCTTTCTTGTTATGAGATGCTTTATTGAATACACTGCCTATGGTCTTTTTCATCCAGTGTCCGATATGAGCCACCTGGAAAAAGCCGGTAACGCAGCTCATGATAATTCCTGTTCCTATCAAAAGCCAAAGACCGATTGTCACCCATACAAAACCGTTAATCTTATCATTTATAAGCGTAATTATTTCCATGAAAAGTATTATCCTTTCGTAAAGCCATTCTTTATAATTTTACGACCAAAAGCGAATCTGTCAAATTTCTTTTTGCTTTAACCTTTCGTATCTTTAAAAAACAATGTGTTTTTTTCCTTTTTGTTGTATAATAAAGAATGTCCTAAAGCCTTATTTTACAGGCATTTACGGACATTGTGCGGACAAGTTTATATTGACTTGAAGGCTTTAAAAACCGTTCTTGAGGTGAGAAGATGGAAAAGTTAATTAAAGATGCTCATGATGAGATATCTCGCGATTATAACAAATTCATAGAGAACAGCCGTATCAAAGTTAACAAATATCTTAACTTCGTTCTCTGGTTTTTTATTTTGACCGGGCCGCTTATCGCACTCGGAGTTTATTTTGATATTTACAAAGACATATCTTATTACACTTGCATTGTCATTTCCGTTGTAATGTTTTTAATGTCGGGAATTCATTTTCTTATTCTCAAAAAATTCCCCGCTTCCATTACTACAAGCATGTTTGCTCTTTTGGCATTGGATATTCTGATTGTTTATATGGCACTTTTCCATGTGAAGATTTATCTTACATGGTTCCTTGTTCCTCTGCTTGCAATCCTTCTGGTAGACAAAAAATTATTTATTATATCTTCCGTGCTTAATTATGCCCTGATGGTTATGACGACTGCTTTGACAGCCCCTTATTATGCGGCGATGCAGACAGAGTATGCTACTCCGAAGGCTTATTTCCTGGATGTTATCGGAGGCTTTTCAATCGAGAGTTCCATAATGGTATTAAGCGGATTTACAATCGTTCATTTGACCGTTAACTTCTTAAGGGACCTCACAAAGCAACATTTGGAAATCAAAAAACATGAAATCGAGATGCAGGAAAAGATGAGAATTCTGGACTCCATGGCTGAAATCTACGATAATGTAAATCTTCTTGATTTTAACACAAGTACAGAGATGTCTCTTCGTGACAAGAATCAGACCAAGCACGGCATAGATATGACCAAGCAGACACATACTTTGATGAACCAGAAAATCAAAAATAAGGTTATGCCCGATCAATTGGATGATTTCCTCGCATTTACGGATATTAAGACCGTCAGGTCCAGACTTGCTCAAAAGAAACTGATTTCTGCGGATTTTATCGACATTGTAAACGGATGGTTCAGAGCTCAGTATATTACCGTTGATTCAACATTGGACGGAATTCCCAATTCGATAATTTATACAACACGAAACGTAGATGACGAAAAACGAAGAGAAGAACAGTTGATAAGGCTTTCTCTTACGGATGAACTTACAAGACTTTACAACCGTCGATGCTTTGAAGAAGATCTGAAAGAATTCAGAAAACAGGGAATGAAAGACAATTTTGTCATGTTCTCAATTGACGTAAACGGCCTCAAAAAAGTTAATGACACGTTAGGCCATTCTGCAGGTGATGAGCTGATAAAAGGTGCCGCAGACTGCCTTGCTCTTTCGGCACGAGGCATCGGAAAGGTATACAGAACGGGCGGAGACGAATTCTTCATTATCGGTCATTCGGATAACCCTGTCGATGTTTGCGATGATATAAATAAAAAAGCCGGCGAATGGCACGGCGTATATTCTTCAGAAATGGCTTTGTCAGTCGGATATGCATCTCATAAAGATTATCCCGAGGCTTCAATTGATGAACTCGAAAGAAAAGCCGATGCAGAAATGTACGATGCCAAAGAGCGTTATTACAAAGAAAAAGGCATCGACAGACGACGCCCTCAATAATCAATTCTTTTGCTTTATATTCAGGATAATTACCGCAGCAAGTATCAATAATATTCCAAGACCCGAAAGAAACGTAATCGGTTCTGAAAAAACAATAACTCCGACAAGCGTTGCAACAAGCGGCTCGATTGTAGCCATAATTCCCGCTTTGCCGGCCTCCACATTTTCAAGGCCGAGTGTATAACAAAGAAACGGAATCACGGCCGTAATTACTGCGGTTAAAAAGCAAAATGCAATCAGCATCAAAAGGTGTGTCGATGAAGAAAACTTTGATATCATATCAGCCGGACGACATATTACCCATGAACCGATTGATGCAATTATAAATGTATATGTTGTGACGGTATACGAAGAGTATTTTCTTAAAGCTATGGTTCCGAGTATGCTGTATAATCCGTATCCTATTCCCGATCCGAGACCCACAAGAATTCCAAAAGCCGATATCTTGGCACCCGATAATCCCGATACAAGAACACATCCTGCAAATGCTGCCGCAAGAGCAATTATTTTCTTTGCAGTCAGTTTCTCCTTGAAGAATACTATTGACATTAACATTATCCATACGGGAGATGTATAAAGAAGAATTGCAGCTGTCGAAAGCGACATTAAATTAATGGCTGTAAAATAGCATATCGTAAAAAACAATATGCTTCCGAATCCCAGGCCCAGAAACAAGGGAATATCTTTGGGCGAAATCTTAAACCCTTTTCGATCTTTAATAAGCATAATTACGCAAAAAAATAAAGCCGCCAGTGTAAGTCGTATGGCAACAATCTGTATCGAATTGAAACCTTCCGCGGTAAGTCTGCGCACAAATATGCCCATGCTTCCCCAGAAGATTCCTGCAATTATAATCAGTACAGTTCCTATTCCCTGTCTGCCTTTGTCTTTCATTTCTTTATACCAATCATCTTTTTACCTTTCTTTTAAATACCAGTAAATTCCGTATCTTAAATTACCTGTTTGATAATAAGGAATAAGAGGTAGGTTTATTTCTTCGAATTTACTGTTTGCCAATCCGGTCAGTATTATACCGTCTTTTTCTTTGTGGATGTAATTCTTAAAATTCTTTGAAAACGATTCCGGATTCTCGCCTTCGGGAAGCATCAGATACTCGTTATCCAAGACATTTCGCGTCGTCTTTGCATAGGTGATACTACCTTTATATGACTCATCAAATACCACTTTCCAGGCAGGTGCTTCCACATCGATTCCGGCATTCTCCGTGATGCCCCATTTTTCATCCCCGAGCGGAATACATAAAACGAAAGGACCGTATGAAAAACCTTTTACACTCTTTTCATCCGTTAAGGATAAAAGGGTTATTTCCATCTCAAAATCAAGGCGGAATTCTGCGTTTCTTTTAAGAGATATTTCAAGATAATCTTCATTGTCCGGAAGAATCGAATCTCTGTTTTTTATCCATTTGGGAATTCGAAGTTTAATAGTTAATATTTCGGTATTTGCATCGGTCTTAAGAGATACTCTTCCCTCTTCAAAATTCACTCTGAATTCATACCGGGTGCCGCCAAGAACAAGGTCTGACGAAATCCACTGCGTAATTAAAACAGTCTTTTTGTCCAAAAAGTAAATCTTATCCGCAAATGATGCAAAGTCTTCCATGCCTGTTCCGACACAGCACCAGAATGGATTGTCTTTCGGTTTTTCCGGAGAATAGAGTCTGTAATAGCCCGTACCCATGGGATTAAAATATGTATAGCCTCCGTTTGGGCCAATCGATCCCAACCTGGCATTCCATAAAGTCGCCTCTGTATACTCCAGATATTTAACGTCTCCGGTCATTCTGAAAAGCAATGAGGAAAGTTTCATCATGTTATAACAACAGCAGCTTTCGGCATTGCATTGCGTTCTGGATCCGTCAAACAGTCCGTCCGCGAAAAAGTGCTCCATGTCTCCGATGCCGCCTGTAGCATAAGTCTGATTGGCGATAACCGCATCCCAAAATCTTTTTGCAATATTTATACGTTTCGCATATTCAAGATTTTTGGTAGTCTCTTTTATTTCACCGGCCTTTTCAAAAGCAAGAGCACCTGTCAGATATCCTAAAATCTTAGGAATTGTCGCATTGGCATGTACACCCTTCATTCTGTTTACGAATCCAAGAAGTCGCTCGTACAAATCCGGTTCGTCAAACACAACTGCCGCCTTAAGATATTCTTCTTTGCCGGTATGAATATAAAGCTGATAAAGCGTGTCATTCATTCCTCCGTATTCAACGGAAAGGACCTTTTTTCTCGTCTCTTCATTCCAGGAAAGAACACGCTTTGAAACCCAGTTTGCGAGAGCGGTTGTTACTTCTTTGGCATCTTCGATTCGGGCAATTATCCACAAATCCAAAAGTCCGTTTAAAACCTTGTGAAGAGCATACCACGGAACCCATTGGTTGCCGTCTGCTTTCCCTTCAAGAATATCAAATTGAATATACGGATTATTTTCATCCTGCACTGTAGATGCACTAAGGAATCCGCTGCCGATTTGTTTTTGACACTCTTTCAAACCTTCGATAATAATCTTTGCTTTCTCAATGCTTTTTTCATCATTTGCAGAAGCGATTCTCATTGCAAGCGCAGAAAAATAATGACCGATGGCATGGCCTGCAATAAGGCTGTTTTCCCAGCCGCCGTAAGGCTTCGCATCAGTCTTTATTCCGACGGTAATCCTGAATCCCGCAAGTACTCTTTCGGTATCCATTTCATCGATAAAGAGTGCATTCTTTTTTTCTGCCTCTCTCCATCTTTCATCAATTATTTTTATTGAATTCAAATCAAATTGTGAAATCATATTCCATCCCAAATCATTACATCAATGCATCCAATAAGCCATACCCACAGCAGCAGAAATCAAGCCGGTAAAAACAAGAACAACCGCAATCCATATAAAAGTTGCTTTCTTCCCGTTTTTTCTTATTTCAAAAAACGGGTAAGGTCCTTTAACTTTTTCCTTTGCATTTAAGATTCTCATGATTATTCCGTATACCAGTGTAATGATTAAAGGCATCGCCACAAAGTATATCTTCACATGATTCTCCAAAAACAGATATGAAAAGATACTCAGAATCGGACAGAAAATATGCAGCACAAAATTTCTTCCGGTGAAGAGTCTGACTGTCTTTAATATCGGAAGCAGCACAACGATTGTAATAATCATCGTAATTGCAAGCATGCTTGTTGCCGTGTATCTTATAATTTCTACAGGCATCTTCAATCCGAAAATAACCAAAAGGAGGGATGATGCCATGCAGATACTGTTGGATATCTGTGTGTAGTAAATATATGGTTTTTCTTTTTTATTAAGAGAAATTGCAAGGCTTATAATCTCCGCAACAAGAATAATCAGGTTTATAATTCTTGCCATTGTTCCCTCCTGTAATTTCATTGTTTATGATTATATATAATATCTGTAATAATAATTCTTATCAATAAAAAAGTAAAAGCTTCAAGCACTTTCAAAGATGCAAAATTATCATAAAAAAGAACAAATCGTGAAGTTCATCACGATTCGTTCTTTTTAATTACGGTTATTTTTTAAAGGGAGAAAATATTTATTGAAAACGTTTGGTTTCAATCATTTATCTGTTAACATGAAAAGCATTCATCTTGGGATATACTGCGGATGCACCGAGCTGTTCCTCGATTCTTAAGAGCTGGTTGTATTTAGCAACTCTCTCGCTTCTTGAAGGAGCACCGGTCTTAATCTGACATGTATTAAGAGCTACTGCAAGATCTGCGATTGTTGTATCTGCCGTTTCGCCGGAACGATGTGAAGAAATTGCCGTGTAACCTGCATTGTGAGCCATCTTGATTGCTTCAAGTGTTTCGGATACGGAACCGATCTGATTAAGCTTAATAAGGATTGAATTGCCGGCACCGAGTTTGATACCTTTTGCAAGTCTCTCTGTATTGGTAACGAAAAGATCGTCTCCTACAAGCTGAACTCTGTTGCCGATCTTTGCCGTCATTCTTTGCCAGCCTTCCCAGTCTTCTTCATCAAGACCGTCTTCGATGGAAATGATGGGATATTTGTCTATAAGGCTTTCCCAGTGAGCAATAAGTTCATCGGATGTAAATTCTTTGCCTGACTTGGGCTGTTTGTAGAACTTATCATCAGCATTCCACCAGTCGGAAACAGCGGCATCCATGGCGATCATGAAGTCCTCACCAGGCTTGTAGCCGGCCTTCTCGAT
>DFEM01000136.1 GCA_002369155.1 Lachnospiraceae bacterium UBA3802
ACCCTTATTACTTGAACCGGATAATACCGGCGTAAGGAAGCAGTTTAATGTCTCCTCCTGCTTATATTAAAGGAGGTTTTTTTATGTCAAAAGAAAAAGAAGCAAATTCTATATCAAATGCACGAATACTGACGGAATGTGCCTTGATGCTGGCTGTTGGTATCGTGCTTTCACTCGTTAAGATCATCGATCTGCCTTACGGCGGTTCGGTAACGGTGGCTTCAATGTTACCCGTAATTCTCATTTCTTACAGACACGGTGTTAAGTACGGTCTCTTAACAGGTCTGGCATACGGTATCATCCAGCAGTTGCTCGGTCTTAAGTCGCTTTCATACGTTACAACCTGGGTTTCCGTTATCGCCGTTATTCTTTTGGATTATATTATTGCTTTTGCCGTAATCGGATTCGGCGGAACATTCAGAAAAATAATCAAATCACAGCCCATTGCATTGGTTGTCGGTACAATTTTTGCATGTCTTTTAAGATATGCCTGCCATGTTATCTCCGGTGCAACAGTTTGGGCAGGGTTATCAATTCCCACAAACGCCGCTTTGATTTATTCATTCGGCTACAATGCAACATACATGCTGCCTGAAACAATCGTAACCGTTGTACTCGCTTATTACATAGGTTCATTGATTGACTTCAGAAATCCTACAATAAGACATATGGCTCAGACGGAAAAGACCAAGATTCCCCTTCTTAAATGGACCGGCGGTCTTGCGCTTGCTGCAGGACTTATCGTTGATGTATCATGCATCTTCCCTCATCTTCAGAATCCCGAATCCGGTAAATTTGATTTTTCGGGTCTTGCAAGTGTCAACTGGATGGTCGTAATTATCGCCACCGTTGCAGCTGCGCTTATAGCGGCAATAGCATTCGGAATTATTTATATAAAGAAAAACAAACAGGCAAAAGAAGCTTAAGGATTAAGATAAGAAATAAGGGCGGGTACTTTTGGTACCTGCCCTTTTCTTATGCCGTTTCGATACTGTCGGCTTTCTTTAAATTGTATTTCTCGATTGCAGCCTCTCTCATCTTGTATTTAAGAATCTTTCCTGCGGCATTCATCGGGAAGCCGTCTACGATGTCGACGTATTTGGGAACTTTGTGTTTTGCCATATGGTCGAATACGTATTTCTTGATTTCTTCTTCGGTAATTGTCTCACCTTCCTTGGGAACTACGGCTGCAAGGATTTCCTCTCCGAGTGCCTCATCGGGAACACCGATTACCTGAACGTCTTTTACCTTATCGTATGTATAAATAAATTCTTCGATTTCCTTGGGATAAATATTTTCACCGCCACGGATGATCATGTCTTTCAAACGGCCGGTAATCTTGAAGTTGCCTTCGGGTGTTCTGCAAGCAAGGTCGCCTGTATGAAGCCATCCGTCGGCATCGATTGCCTGTGCTGTGGCAAGAGGCATCTTGTAATAACCCTTCATGATGTTATAACCTCTGGCTACAAATTCACCGTTAACGCCGTCGGGACATTCTTCTCCTGTCTCGGGATCCACAATCTTACATTCAACGCCGGGCAAAGGTCCGCCGACTGTGGTAACTCTTACTTCCAGAGGATCGTCGGTTGTTGACATCGTACATCCGGGTGAAGCCTCGGTCTGACCGTAAACAATGGTGATTTCAGTCATATGCATCTTCTCGACAACATCTCTCATGACTGCGATGGGGCAGGGGCTTCCGGCCATGATACCTGTTCTCATATGCGAGAAATCGGTCTTGGGGAAGTCTTCATGTTCGAGCATTGCGATAAACATTGTAGGCACACCGTGGAAACATGTAATCTTTTCCTGATTGATACAAGCAAGCGCCGGCTTGGTTGAGAAATAAGGAATGGGTGATAATGTTACACCATGTGTCATGGATGCAGTCATGGCAAGTACCATTCCGAAGCAGTGGAACATGGGAACCTGAATCATCATTCGATCGGCAGTTGATAAGTCCATTCTGTCACCGATACATTTTCCGTTGTTAACTACATTGTAGTGAGTAAGCATAACTCCCTTGGGGAAGCCTGTTGTACCCGATGTATACTGCATGTTGCAAACATCATGCTTGTCAACCAGAGATGAACGTCTGTAAACTTCTTCGATGGGAACGCTCTTGCCCATCTCCAATGCCTCTTCCCATGTAAGACAGCCGGGCTGTCTGCTTGTTACATTGATTACGTGACGAAGGAAAGGAAGGCGCTTGCAGTGAAGTGCTTTTCCGGGTGTATTGTCTTTCAATTCGGGACAGAGTTCCTGAATAATCTCTGCGTAATTGGAATCTCTGAATCCGTCAATCATAACAAGTGTATGCGTATCGGAGTTTCTTAAAAGATATTCAGCCTCGTGAATCTTGTAAGCCGTATTCATTGTGACCAAAACGGCACCGATGCGGCAGCAAGCCCAGAAGGATAAGTACCACTGCGGAACATTGGTTGCCCAGATTGCCACATGTGTACCCTGTTTTACACCAAGTGCGATAAGGGACTTGGCAAACTCATCAACATCATCCCTGAATTCGGAATATGTTCTTGTGTAATCAAGAGTAGTATATCTGAAAGCGTACTGATCGGGGAATTCTTCCACCATGCGATCGAGTACCTGAGGGAATGTCTTATCGATAATCTCTTCTTTTTTCCAGATGAACTTTCCTGTGCCTGCCTTGTTGGAATAAAGAGTCTTTCCGACAACCTTGGCTTCCTGCTCATACTGTGACATGAAGTTGATAAAATGAGGGAATACGATTCCGGGGTCCGATAATTCTTCAAGCCATGCGGGAATCCACTCAAATGAAATATAGTGATCGTAGTTGATGGAACGAAGAGCACCCATCAAATCATCAATGGGAAGTGAACCTTCACCCATGAGTCTGTATTCAATCTTACCGTCAACAACATCGGAATCCTTGATGTGAACGTGAAGTACATATGCACCGAGGTTTTGAATGGACTGTTCTGCAGTTTCTTTACCGTATCTTACGGTATGATGAATATCCCATGCCGCAGCCACGTTGTCCCTTGCGAATACATTAAGGACATTACGAAGTCTCTCAGTATTGGCATAAGGTCCGACTGTTTCGATAAGAAGCGATACGCCGTTATTGTCCGCTTCTTTGTAAGTAGCCTTGATACATTCGATTACGGGGTCATCGGATGTATTGGTATCTTCATTGCTTTTTCCCGCACGAAGTCTTATTGCGGGGCATTTTAAAATCTTTGCGATTCTTATGTATTCTCTGATGTCTTCGATGTTTTCCTGAATTTTATCGGGATCTGCAATGTTGCAGACAGCGTCGATCACAGGAATCTCAAGATTCATCTGAGCTATTTTTCTTGCTGTTTCGACAATGTTTTCGTTGTTAAAAGGTCTGTTCTTTCCCGAAAAAACTTCTCTTTTTATATCATGAATTTCGATACCCGAGAACTGAAGATCTTTTGCAGTCACATAAAAATCCGACCAGTCAAAGTCATCCCATCCGTTAGTTGAAAACGCTAATCTCATTTGTATAATCCTCTCTGTTAATCAATCCTAAAATATATCAGTCAGGTTTCTTTTCCTGTTTTTCTTCATATACAATCTTGTTGATTGCGTTAAGATAAGCTCTGATACTTGCTCCGATGATATCGGTCGAAATACCGTTGCCTGAATAGAGCTTTCCGTTTGAACGAAGTTTTACAAGTGCTGTTCCCACTGCTTCGCTTCCTTCCGTTACGGACTGAATCTGGAAATCATCGAGCTCGTAATGATGTCCTACCACCATCTCAACTGCAAGGAAAGCTGCCGCGATGGGGCCGTCTCCCGAGCTTAAGCCTTTGAGCGCATTGCCTTCTTTTTCAAGAGTAATGCAGGCTGTGGGTGTGATGATGTTTCCTGAATTTATAACAAAGTCAACGAGCTGATAAGTTGCGGGAACCTGAAGCGCTGCTGTTGCAATGATTGCTTCCATTTCTTTGGTTCCGATTTTCTTTTTCTCGGAAACTCTCTTGAATTCTTTGTATACTTTGGCATTGTCATCATCGGACAAATCGTATCCGAGTTTTTTGATAGCCTTGATAACCTTGGAAATATCCGCAGTTTCGTCGAGGTTTAAGTCATCAACCTTCTCTTTTTCCTCTTCTTCGAAGGTGATCTTGATGCCCTGGTTCTCGCCCTCAATCCATGTCATCTGACGAAGCGTCTTGTTGAACTCGGCTCTCGGGATATCGATGTTTACGCCGATTGCCTCACCCTTTTCGGAAATAAGATTTACGAAATGTCCGATCTTGGGAGCTGCTTTTCCGACCAATGTTGTCTTTACCTGTGTTGCGCCTGCTTTAATGGCTGATACCGAATTGGCATTGCCGAGTCTTATTTCATCGGAGCAGGTTACGGAAAATACAACATTCTCGATGCCCTTAACGTTTTCCTTAATATATTTAACAAACTCACTTGTTTCTTCGGGAAGCCATGTTCCTGCGGTATCGCAAAAATCGATAACCGTTGCACCGGATTCTATTGCACTTTGTGAAAGCTTGGCAACAAATTCTTTTTCGCTTCTTGATGTGTCGATGCAGGATACTTCAACATCTTCGCAAAGGCTCTTTGCATAAGCCACCATTTCGGGAACTTTTTCAAGAACTGCCTTGGGTTTTGCTTTCAATATATATTCCATCTGAACGGGAGATGTGGGAACAAGAATTCTGATTCTTCCCTTCTTTGCACTCTTGATTGCTTCCGCTGCCGCATCAATCTCGGCTTTATCCGGACCGGCCGCTGCCGAAATAACGCTTTCTTTAATCATGGAAGACAAAGATTTGATAAGCAGTGCATCCGTTTTCTCAATGGCCTTTGGCATTTCGATAACGTTAACCTTAATCTTCTCAAGTCTTTTGGCAACTTCCATTTTCTCTTTGAAACTCATTGAGAATGCGTTGTTGATGCTGCTTTGAGCGATTGTTGAATCAGCAATGAAAATCTTGTTCATTTTATTTTCCTTTCTTTATATAAATCTAATCGAGCGGAGATGATGAAATCTCTCTGCTCGCGCGCCGTCCGCGTTTCTGCGAAGCAGAATAATTTCCTTTCGCGGACGTGCGCATAAAAAAGTCCCAGAAATTAGAATTCCTCTAATCTCTGGGACGAAATTTCTTCCGCGGTACCACCCATATTACTTAAATAAGTCACTCAGTAAGATACTATCATATCTTCAGCCTTGATAACGGAGCTTGCCGGAACCCTTTACTGATATTTCGAGAGTTCTGCTCGGGAGTGAGACTGCAATTCGTTCTTTCGTACCGGTTCACAGCAACCACCGGCTCTCTGAAACTTCCAAACGACGCATAATTCCTTCATCGCATTTTTTCGTATGTGAAATCATAATAATTTCTTTTTTTTATGTTGTCAAGAAATTTTTATTAATTTCCGACATCCATTTCCAAATGGATGTACCGTTTTCAACACATTCATTATTAAAAAAGTAAATCCAGGAGAAATGACCGAAATACTTATACGGCTTTCCGTTTTTCAAAAACTTTCCGGATGTATCGTGAACATCCTTAAATTCGCTTACCTTTATCTTTGAAGCTCCGATGTTTTTAAGTCCTGTCAAAAGCGGTTTTTCATATATCCTTGGCTTTACTGTCATGTCGTTTTTGGCATATACAAACCACATGGGAATATCTTTTATGGCAATCAATTGTTCTTTTTTAAGTTTCTTCGGATAAAAAGCCTCGCAAATCGGGTAAGCTGCGGCAAAATAATCGGGATAATTTAAAATAAGATCCATTGTCATAAATCCGCCGTTTGAGCAGCCTCCGACAATAATTCTTTTTTTATCGACATAATTTTCGTCGGCGAATTTATCGATAAGTTCTTTTAAATCTTTTAAATAAATCGAATCCTGCCCCCTGTTTTTAATCCATGATGACTTGTCTTCATTGTACTGAAGCCAGAAAGTCGGAGTCTGCGGGGTGAGTACATATGCTCCGCCCATAATCTTTTGGAATTCGTCTCCAAAAAGAGCCGTTACCCTGTTTCCGTAAAGAGCAATAAGCGGATTGTTTCCTCCTTCTCCCATGCCGTGAAGCCAGATTACAAGAGGGCGAGGGTTTTCCTCTGATGCGTTCTTTGGTTTAAAAGAAGCATATCTTAAAGAGTGACCTTCCGATCCCGTGAAGTTGCCCGATAAATTAACATCCTCAACCTCGGGAAAGTCAAAATATCCGTTATCAAAACTGCCTTCCCATACTCCGGAAACTTTAACTTTTAAATGATAATCAAACCATTTGTTATAACCGGTCGAAAAATCATAAAACATCGGAGATCCTTCTTCGGGTCCGAATTGAAGTTCAAGGCTGATAAAGTCTCCTTTTTCGCTGCGGTTTCCCGACTCATCCGAATAATACGCATCAATAACCGTCCTTTTTCCCGAAAAAGACTTCCTGTCGTTTTCTTTTAATTCCTCAACTTCAAAAGAAGCGGGATTCAACTCTTCCATTTTGTCAAAACCCTTATCCGGCATAAAAATAACCTTTGTTGCCGCAGGTCCCCAGTCAAAACCCTCTATGATTATTTTTCCGTTCAAATCCATATCTTCCCCTCTAAGCATTATCTTTTCTGCTTTCTTTTTTCATTTTTCCAAGTTTTTGTTTCGTTTGATTGTTATTTTATTCACAATTTGTACTTATTATTTTCACAAAAAGAAAACAATTTTATCAAATCGTCTTCACAATTTAACCTTATTATAAATTCTGTAATAACAAATAAGCAATGATTACAGACCAAATGTTATTTACAATTCATTTTCATTTACTCCACCTTTTTCAACACTCATACAAATCGTCTCCCCGGTTTGTATGAGTTTTTTAATTTCCTCCGGTTTCCGGTATTTAATTTCAAAAAAATATTGACAGGTATATTTTTATGTTGTATATTTTGTATTACAACAAATAATACAAAGCATACAGAACTTTATTTTATGCTTTTAAAATTTAAATGACGGTTCTTCACGGAGGTGCCCATGAACAAAAAACACTTGATAAAATATTTATTATTCGTTTTCATTTCAGCATATATTCTTGAAATCATAGCTTCGATTTTTGCAATCAAAAATCCCGGAGGGTTCGGTAAAACCATATTTCAGGTAATGCTGATGGCACTAATGTTCACTCCTTTCTTTGGGACGCTTTTTGCCAAGGGAAATTTAAAGGGAATAGGTTTTATGCCCAAATTCAAGGGTGTGGCATATCTTATACCCCTTTGCTGGTTTGGTCCTGCCATTGTCGCTTCACTTGGCGGTGCAATCTTTTATATCATCTTCCCCGATATGTTCGATCTGACCGGCTCTTATATACAAAGTCAGCTTCCCGAAGGAGTTAATATCCTTGATGAACTGGCCAAGGCGGGTATTAATTATAAAATGTACATTGTAATCGCCATTATCCAGTCCGTTACTTACGCTCCTTTGATAAACATGTTACTTGCACTCGGCGAAGAGGTCGGCTGGAGAGGTTTCCTTTATCCGGAACTTAACAAGAGCATGGGTAAAATTCCGACATGGCTTTTAGGCGGTTTTATCTGGGGCGCATTTCATTTCCCGGTAATGATTCTCGCAGGTTATGAATACGGTACATCTTACTTCGCATTCCCTGTTGTCGGAATGATTGTTTTTTGTATCTTTTGCATTGCACTCGGCCTTATTTCGGAAATAATATATGATAAGACAAAATGCATCTGGTATCCCTCTCTTTTACACGGTGCCGTAAATGCCTGCTCTTTTACCGCCTTGTTTTTAAATGTCTCCGACCCGGAACGAGTCGGAAAACTTCAGATTCTCGGACCGTTCTTTAACGGAGTCATAAGCGGCATACCTTTACTTTTTCTTGCAGTTATTCTCGCCGCAATCGCTTTGAAGAAGAATAAATCGAAGACCGAAGAATAACCGAAATTCAAATAATTTTAAGCGAAGGGTAAAACTATATTGGCAATTAAGTCAAAACATTATAAAATTTAGCATGAATAAATGATTCAGAAAAAAAGATATGATAATAAAAATAAATGAGTATTCGGATATTCCGATATACATGCAAATCAGAAATCAAATAGTAATGGGAATCTCGTCCGGCGAACTTGAAGCCGGCGAGCAGCTTCCCACTGTAAGGGCTTTGTCGACGGAAATCGGTATCAACACCATGACTGTCAGCAAGGCCTATCAGATTTTAAAGACGGAAGGTTATATTTTAACCGACAGAAAAAACGGTGCCAGAGTCCGAATGGAAATGAACCGTTCAAAAAGTATTAATAATGAGAATAAAGATGAGTTAAAAAGAATAGTATCCGAAGCCAAATTATCGGGTATTTCAATTAATGATTTTAAGAAAATGATTGAAGAAATGTGGGGAAAATAATATGACCAGTATGTATTTTGGTTTATTGATGTTTTTTTGCATGGTTCCCGTTTTGTTTTTTGTCTTCATTTCCATGTATCCGAGGAAATGGGAAAACAAGAACCGTATTTTCGGTGTAAACAACCGTCCCGAATTCAATAACGAAAAAAGCCATGAATTTATAAACATTGTCACTGCCACTCACAGAAAAGAAGCATTGATAATTCTGATCCTTTTGGTTTTAATTGCCGTTGCGCTCCTTGTCATTCCGGATTTTACCACGAAAATGATCGGATGGAGTGTCTATATTTATGTTGCATTTTTTGCAATTCTCGTTCCCTATGCACTCGGCAATTCGGAAATGAAGAAATATAAAAAATACCTCGGCGTAATCAGTGAAAAAGTCATGTATGCCGATTTGAAAAACGTGGGCAAAATCCATTCTTTAAATGTCCCGATGCTTATCATTGCCGATATTCTCGGTCTCTTCGTGGTTGCTTTTGCCGTGCTTATTGATATTAATATCCTTCCGATCAATCTTGGAATATTCCAGGGAACTTTTATCTGCACGGCTTTGGTTGCATCCATAACCGTTACCAATATTATTGCAGCTCCCATCGCTTTTATAGTTGATAATTCACGTAATGATGTAATAAGCGAAAACAGTGATATCAATGCAAATTACAATCGAGCAAGAAAAAAAGTATTTACGGATTTTATCGTGGCCATGTCATGGGTCGATGATTTTATGGCTGCATTTACAATACTTATGTTTATTTTTCTTCATTCCGAAATAGTGATGATTTATATCCTCTCTTTTTATCTTTTGCTGCTTTTATTTTCTGTATTTATTTTTACATTACGAAAAATTGCTTTGGACAAAAGATATCTTACCGTAGAATCAAAACTTATTGAGGAAGATGACGACTCCTGGATATTGGGTATGTTTTATTTCAATCCGGACGATAAAAGATTTTCTGTTGAAAAAAGAATCGGAATGGGATGGACCGTAAACATGGCGCACCCCATGGGAAAGCTTATTTCGGTTTTCGCTATTATTACCATTGTCGCTTCACTTGCTTCCATGATCTGGATCGGAATGATGGCAAGCACTCCCATAGATATACATGAAAACGATGAATATATTATCTGTCACCATTTATGGGATGAATATAAAATAAACAAATCCGAAATAGTTTCTGCTGAGTACAGTGATTTAAGCAATATACATGCCGTCAGAATCGCGGGTACGGGTATGGAAAATGTCGCGAAAGGAGATTTTAAGGTCGACGGAATCGGCAAATGCAAATTCTTCCTTAATCCTCAAGCCGGCAATTACATAAAAATCGTAACTTCCGATCAAATATATTATATAAGCGACAATACCGAAGATGAAACTTCTGCATTTTTCAAAAACCTGTCGGAATAAGCATTTATGAGGTTTATATGAACAAAAGCACCCTGATTTTTACCGGTGATATCGGTTTTGACAAATACATGAATAAAAAATGGGAAGATAAAAATCTTCTCTCTTTGGAAGTGCGCGATTTTCTGACATCGGGCGACCATTTAATCGTAAATGTCGAAGGTCCTCTTTTTGAAACAAAGACGGATGACGAAGCAACCGGAGCAAAGGCTTTGATTCACAGCATGGATCCCGCAGTCGGTGATTTTCTTGAAGGAATCGGTGCCGATATCTGGAATATCTGCAACAACCATATCATGGATGCCGGAAAAGACGGTATTTACGCCACTTTGGAAAATGCCAAAAAACACAATGCGTTAACTCTCGGTGCCGGAAGAAATGAAGAGGAAGCCAGAAAACCCGTCATCTTAAATGAAGCCGGAGGAATCGGAATAATCGGTGTCGGATATCAGAGAGCCTGCAGAAAAGCGGGAGCGGATACCCCGGGATGCTTTTCCTGGAGTGACCTTGACGAGATAGAAAAAGCAATTGGGGAAATAAAGAAAAATAAAAGATGGTGTGTGATAGTGGCTCATGCCGGCGAAGAATTTACGGCTCTTCCCACACCCTATACGAGAGAGCGATATTTATCTTTCCTTGATATGGGCGCTGACATTATAGTGGCTCACCATCCCCATGTTCCGATGAACTATGAGCTCTTCCCGAATAAAGCAATCTTTTATTCACTCGGTAATTTCATTTTCGATACACCCTACCAAAGATCGCAGTTTAACACTGAATTCGGAATCCTTTTAAAACTTAAATTCAGTGAGGATTCATTTTCCTTTGAGCCCATGGGAATTACAATCGACAGGGAAAATGAGCGAATACTTAAAGGCAGTCTTCCTTTAATCTTTACGGATGTTCAAAAAGAGGAATACGAAAAACTTGCTCCTCTTTCTGCAAAGATGTTTATAGAAAATACGAAAAAGCAGCTTCGTTTCCTTAAACCCGAAAAGTTTACCGATGCCACGGATGAGGATTTTTACAATAATTTCTACGAACCTCTTCGAAGCGGAAGAGTCCCGGGTGAGACGCTTGATTTTCAAATCATTTACCCTCTTTCACAAAAAGCCTCGGAAGGTGCATGGAAAGAAAGCCGACTTGAAAACGTAAAAGAATATATTCTGAATCAGTTACAATAATAAAACCCCGAATGCTTAATATCCAAACTCACGGATAAATTACATTCGGGGTATTTTTATCTTATGTTGTTTACGACTCCGACGGAAATGTATTTTTCCACCACTGCACGAAAATCCGTATCGGGTTCGGCGTCTTCATTGTATATTCCGTCCACCATATAAACCCTGGTGCCGTCTTCCTTTTCCTCAAGCAATTTGTATCTGTCATGGAAGAACGAATCCTCGGAGGTTCCCACATTTCTTCGAATTCCCTTACAGTCTTCGACCTTTCCGCTTGGAAAATTAATGTTTAAAATCTGATTTCTCTCTAATTTTACATCTATGTATTCTTTTAAAAGATCTAAAAGATACGCATCGGTAATATCATGACATTCCTTCGCATCTTCCGATAAAGAGATGGATATGAATCCCTGGAATGAAGCTTCAAATGCCGCTCCGCAGGTTGCAGAATACTGAATATCCGAAGCCACATTGTATCCGTAATTGATTCCGGATAATACCACATCTGGCTTTGCGGGCATTACACTCAGTCCGCCGACTCTCACGCAATCCGCAGGCGTTCCGCTGCAGGTAAATGCTTTTACATCTTTTACGGGGAAATCATATTCTTTTATTTCAACCGGTTTTCTCAAAGTAATGCTGTGGGATGCGGCGCTTCTTTGTCTTGCAGGTGCTATAACCCAGACTTCGCCGAACGCTTTTGCTGCCTCTGCAAGTCTCTCGAGTCCCTTTGCATCTATTCCGTCATCGTTTGTTATAAGTATTCTTCGCATTTTTTCACCTTTCATTAAGATAGAAAATCTATCCTGAATTGTTACGGATTTACTATCTTTTCTTTTACATCGGTTATTTTTTCCGCGATTTGATTCATAAAAGGAATAATCGGTTTGCTCTGCTCGCCTATTGTTTCAATCGCATCTTTTCCCGTAAGCGCAGCCATCGGGAGTCCGCCGGGATATCTTAACCAGTGCCCTGCAAGAAATACATTCTCAATTCCTCCGATAACGGGAGAAATGCTTGCTTTTCTGCTGATGGCCGTGGTAATAAAACGCATATAAGCCCCGTTTGTATCATTGTTTCTGTAAGCATAGGTATACGGAGTCCATGTATCGAGGACTTCAATCTTTCCTTCCATTTCGGGGAATTTTTTGATTATTTCGGTCTTTATTGCATTGGCTACGTTTAATTTGGCCTGATTGTATCTGTTTATATCGGATTTGTGCAGCTTCTTCCAGAATTTATAATCTTTTTCATACTGATAAATCATGCACTGAACAACCGTCTTTCCCTCGGGTGCTATATAATCGCCGTAAGAACGGTAGTTTTTAAGATATATTCTGTTTACCTTCTGCATCGCCACTTCTATGGGATTGCATTCAAATCCGAGTGAATCATCGATTTCCTCAAAAAGAGAATCCACACTGTAAGCAACCTGAAATGCCGAATAAATGGGGTATTGCTTTTCGTTTTGGAAAATTTTACGAATAATCTTCGGCACATGTGCTTTCCTTTTTATGAGTTTTTTAAACACATATTTAAGATCGCAGGCGCAGATGATATAATCCGCCTCAACCTCCATGCCGTTTTCGAAGATGATTTTTTCGGCACGCTTTGTTCTGATTTTGGCTTTCTTTTCCAGTTTCGGTAATTTCTTCTTTTTCAGAATTATCTGCTTGGCGGCCATGTTGGGCTCGAATTTACCGCCTTCATTTATATATGTTTTGATAAGATCGTCGGCAATTTTTATGGAACCGCCTTCAATAATATCCGCATTGCCGCTGGCAAAAAAGCTGTATACGACTATAAGCCAGTAGGATTCGTATTCTTTGGCCGAAAAATCAAGAAGAAGATTCCTTATGGCCTCACTCTTAAATTTATTTGCCCACTGCTCCAAATTCAGTCCCATATAAAGCATGGTTCTTCTGGCAAAATCAAAATGGTTAAGCACGGTTTCCGCTTCACTCATAGTCTTGGCAAGCTTTGTAAAATGTGAAAGATTGGCCGTCAAATCGCTTGCCACGTTGACTACATCTATAAAAAGATTGATTTCCGTGGCATCTTCAGGCGATATCGCAAGCATCTCTTTTCTTGTACGCTCGGTATCTCTCCAGAGAGTCACGCGAACACCGTTTGTTTCAGAAGAAACAAAGTACGGTCTTTTTACAATCTTTGTCTCATCATTTAAAACACCGAGATCCTTCCAGAGTTCATTGGTGGGGGTATTCTCGGCAGTTCCCGTCAGCCAGTGAAGGCAGTTGTCTATCGCGAAGCCGTTTCGATACCACCCGCTTAAAGACCCTCCGAGTACTGAATTTTTTTCATAAACAGTTGTCTCATATCCGGCGCGCTGTCCGTAGATTCCGGCCGAAAGACCTGCTACGCCGCCGCCTATTATCGCTATTGTTTTTTTCATTTTCTTCTGCCTGTTCTTTTATGTATTTTCAAAACAATTTACTGTAAAAATTTATTTGCTTCGTGGACGTGAGCTCCGTAATTTATACCGGAATCAAAGAGCAAATCGATTAAACTCGGATAATAGTGGATAAATTCTTCCTTTTCGATCATTTCCTTTATTTCTTCTCTGGATGCCCACTTCACGGCCTGAACCTCTTCCTTTTGAAGCTTAAGTTCATTCATATCAATGTCTTCGATTATGGTGTAATAATCATCGAATCCGTGAACAAAATTTATTGTAAAATGAGGTCTTTGCCCCGTTAAATCTCTTTTTATCCCAAGCTCCTCGAAAAGCTCTCTCATTGCTCCCATGGCTGATGTTTCTCCGGCTTCAACATGTCCGCCTATGCTTAAATCCCAAAGATTCGGCCAGGATTTCTTAAAAGACTGCCTTTGCTGAATAAGCATTTCACCCTTCGAGTTAAATATACAGATATGCATTACCATTGTATAAGCGTCTTCTTCAAATTCAGAACCACGCTCAATTATTTTACCTGTGGACTGTCTGTTTATGTCGTAAACATCCCATTTTTCCATTTTAATTTCCTCTTGCTAAAACTTTCTTATTCATCATCGGATATACGGCGATTATAACTATCAATACTCCGACGAAGCAGACCGCCATTCCGATTAAAAGCATGACTTTCACTCCGAAAGCATCGAGTATTCTTCCGCAGACGAGGTTGCTGAATACGCCGCCGAGAGTCAGTGCGGAATTTATAAATGCCTGACCTTTAACCTTGTCGTTTTCTTTCATGACATTCTCGGCAAAATATGCCGCCGTCGGGATAAATACAGCATATGCAAACATTTGAAATGACTGGCTTACATACATTCCGATCAATCCGGTCGCCAAGAACAAAATTGCAGTTTTTACAAAAAACGAAACTGCCGAGAAAACAAGCATATGTCTCTCGCTTATCTTTTTAAGCACAAATCCTATAAGAGCCATTACCGGAAGTTCGAGAATTGCCTGCAAAAACGTGGCATATCCGAGTTCGGTTTCGTTGCCGCCGAGATTCCTTATGATTTGTATTAAAAAATCGTTAATCATGTTATGTGCAAAAAAGCAGCATGCGACACCAAGCAAAAATACCATGAAAAACGGATATTTTTTTGCAAAAGCAAGGAATCCCGCACTTTCTTTTTCTTCTTTTTCGATTGTTTTTTCGGACTCTTCTTTTATTTTGTTTGTCTTTGGCTTTTTAAAAAAGAAGACAATCAAAACCATTAAAGTCATGACTGCAACGGTTACATACAATATCACGTTTGTTCCGTATTTTTCGACTGCTTTTCCAAGGAAAAAACTGGTTACTGCAAATCCTGCGGAGCCCATTCCCCTTGCAAGACCGAAATTAATATTGCATCCTGCTTTGGCATACTCGAAATTCATTGCAATCATCATCGGCATATATACAAACTGCACCGTATACATCAAAACGAATATGGCAAAAATCGGAACTTTTTCGCTGCTTACGAATAAAAGAGCAACAGAACCTACGAGTAAGAAAAGAGAGGAAATCATAACCGTGATTCTGTTTGTAAGAAATTTACCCCGATCGATGATTCCCGCTACCAGGGGTTGTCCGAATACAGACAGAATATTGGATATTGCCAAAGCCAGGCCTACCTGGGTATTGGTAAATCCTTTATCCAACAGAAAAACGCCGGCATAAGCATGAATGGTGCAAAATGCGGCAAAATACAGAATATTGATAAGTGTATATCTTAAAGTCCAAAACCTGTTTTTCATAAAAAAATGACCTTAGTGTAATAAGGTCATTTTAATATCCGAAGAACTATTTTTCAACAAAAAACCCTGTTTCTAAACATATTGATTGTCTCAAGATTCTTCTGTTTCGGGCCACTTGGCATATAAAACTTTTAAAAGAATCGGGGTCAGCACGGAAGAAATAATAATCAAAAGGATGACTGAAGTAAAATACACCGGATCAAGCAATCCTACATTCATGCCCTTTTGAGATACGATTAATGCAACTTCTCCTCTGGTCATCATTCCGACACCGATTTTTAAAGCATGCTTCATGGGTGTTTTGCAGATTCTTGCAAATAAACCGCAGCCGATTACCTTTGAAAGAAGAGCTACTGCTACGAAACAAAGCGAGAAAAGAAGTATTTCTCCGTTAATATTTTTAATATTTGTCTTTAATCCGATACTTGCAAAGAAAATCGGTCCGAAGAGCACATAGGAATTAATATCCATTCTTCTTGCGATAAATTCGGAATCGTGAATATTGCAAAGAATGATTCCCGCGAGGTATGCACCGGTTATATCCGCAATACCGAAATATTTTTCCGCGCAATAAGCCATTATAAGGCAAAAAGCAAGTCCGGCAATCGTGATTCGTCTTGAATGAGGATATCTCTGATCGACTTTTTTGAATATTCTGTACGCAAAAAATCCTCCGACGATCGAGATACACATGAAAAGAACTGTGTTGCAAACGACCGTGATGGGCTTTGCAGCCGAATCATAAAATCCGATTACAACGGTAAGAACAATCATTCCGATTACATCATCGATAATTGCCGCATTGAGGATCGTGGTTCCGATTTTTCCTTTTAAATGGCCCATCTCACGAAGCGACTCTACCGTAATGCTTACGCTGGTTGCCGTCATGATGGTACCCATAAACAATGCTCTGAAGAACTCTTCGGTTCCTATTTTGTCAAAGCCGTAAAAGCACATGTAAAGGATTGTTCCTCCTGCCAGAGGAACAAAAACTCCTGAACATGCTATACCGAAAGCCATCGGTCCGGTTTTGACAAGATCCTTAAGATTTGTCTCAAGACCGGCGGAAAACATCAAAAGAATTACGCCTATTTCAGCCATCTGCAGGATAAAATCATTTGTCTGAACCCATCCCAAAAGACAGGGTCCGATGATAAGACCTGCAATTATTTCCCCGACAACCTGCGGTGCCTTGCATTTTCTGGCTATTATTCCAAACAGCTTGGCCGCGATAATGATTATCGCAAGATCCTTAAAAACACTGTATGCTTCCATCTTAACTCCAAAAATTTTAAATCCGATAAAACCGGATTAAGGATTAAAAAAACCCAATCAAATATTCCAACGTTTCATATAATGCATCTTTTAAGATATTTATTCAAGTATTTTAAGCAAATATACTAAAAATTTCTTTCGTATTTTATATTATTTGACAGTATACAATTCAAAAAAATCTTATTAAAATAATAATGACAAACAAAGGACACTAAAGTGTCAAAACCGAACGTAAACATTTAGACCTTGTAAAGAAATACTATAATGACTGCAGCAACCATTTTTCAATTTTGTATAGATTACGGGATATCATTTGTAAGTATAATTTTCCTTGTTTTGTTGGGATTCTTTGCAATTTTCCTTAATGTAATTTATCCCAGACTGTCTCTTAAATATAAACATAAAGAGTCGGAAAAAGACAAAGAAAATCATTAATCATGTTAATCAAATATTCTCACCCATAACAAAGAAGTGTTCATCTAAATATTCTATTTGATGAACACTTCTCCTTTTTTACTTATTATTCTTTTTTATTCTTCGTCTTCCTCAACCGGGAAAATAAGGTTTTCGTCTTCGATCTCTTCTGCCTCGGGAATATCTTCCAAAGCATCGTCAATCTCATCATACTCAACGTTTCCGTCGCTTATCTTTTCTCTTACCTTTGCAATCTTTGCAACTTTTACACCCTTTTCAAGGTTGATAAGCTTAACGCCGGATGTATGTCTTCCGATTATGGATACGTCAGCCATCGGAATCTGAATAATGATACCCTGGGATGTAATCATCATTATTTCGTGATCGTCATTAACTGCTTTGACTCCGACTACATATCCTGTCTTTTCGGTAATCTTGTAGCATCTTACACCCTTACCGCCACGCTTCTGAACATTGAATTCTTCAAGCTTTGTTCTCTTGCCCATACCGAGTTCGGATGCGATAAGAAGCGATCCGCCCTGATGATCGAGCTGCATTCCGATGATTTCATCACCGTCTGCAAGATTCATGCCTCTTACACCCATAGCGGTTCTGCCCATGCATCTTACATCTGTTTCCTTGAAGCAGATGCACATACCCTGCTTGGTAACAAGATAAATAAGTGTATCCTTATCCGTTGATTTAACTTCGATAAGTTCATCATCATCTCTTAAGCTTACGGCAAGAAGTCCGTTCTTTCTGATATTTGAGAAGTCCGTAATATGGCACTTCTTAACGGTACCCTTCTTTGTTACCATGAAGAGATTTCTGGTTTCATCGTATTCCTTGATGGGAATGATTGCGGAAATCTTTTCTCCGGGGTTGAGCTGTAAGAGGTTAACTATTGCCACGCCTCTTGAAGTTCTTCCGGATTCGGGAATCTCGTAAGTCTTAAGTCTGTATGCACGACCCATATTAGTAAAGAACATGATGTAATGATGAGTCGTTGTCATCAAAAGATCTTCGATATAATCATCTTCTATCGTATTCATTCCCTTAATTCCGCGGCCGCCTCTGTGCTGTGACTTGAAGTTGTCGACAGTCATTCTCTTGATGTATCCGAGAGATGTCATTGCAACTACGGTATTTTCATTGGGAATGAGATCTTCATTCGTAATATCGTAAATGTCGTATCCTATCTTGGTACGTCTGTCATCGCCGTACTTCTGAGAGATAAGAAGAATTTCATCCTTGATTACTCCGAGGAGAACCTTCTCATCGGCAAGAATGCTCTTTAAGTAAGCAATTCTTTCAAGTAATTCTTTATGCTCATTCTCAAGCTTTTCTCTTTCCAAACCGGTAAGAGTTTTAAGTCTCATGTCGACGATTGCCTGGGACTGAGCTTCGGATAATTCGAATCTCTCGATTAATCTCTGCTTTGCTTCCTGTGTATTTTCACTGGATCTGATAATATTGATAACTTCATCGATATTATCAAGTGCAATAAGGAGACCCTGTAAAATATGATCTCTTTCTTCTGCCTTGTTAAGATCGTATTTTGTTCTTCTTGTAACTACATCCTTTTGATGATCGAGATAATACTCAAGCATTTCAAGAATGTTTAATACCTTGGGCTCATTATTAACGAGCGCAAGCATAATAACACCGAAAGTATCCTGAAGCTGTGTAT
>DFEM01000069.1 GCA_002369155.1 Lachnospiraceae bacterium UBA3802
AGTGGCTGGGTACGCCGCCGGGGAATGAGAACTGCTTGAAGAGCTTCTGCATTCCTTCTTCGTCCTGTGAAATATTGGGATAAATCTCACTGTAAGAACCATCTATATAATCGTTAGCTATAAAGAAGTTTCCGCCATGTCCGGGACCTGATAAAAGAATCATGTCAAGGTCATATCTTTTAATTACACGGTTTGCATGTGTAAAAATAAAGTTCTGTCCGGGAACGGTTCCCCAGTGACCTACAATTTTCTTTTTTACCATATCCATGGTGAGGGGTTTCTTTAAAAGCGGATTTTCCAAAAGATAAAGCTGGCCTGCCGACAAATAGTTTGCCGCACGGAAATACTTGTCCATTTTTTCAATTAATTCGTCGGTAATAGGGCCTTTTTCAATAATATTACTATCCATACTTCTCCCTTCTTGCCGTCCTCGGCAATTCACTTTGTTATTGTTTTAACAATCGTCGTAATAAAGATACTATTATTCACTTTTCCCGTCAATGTCAAATAAGACCAAACTTTTTTGACAATTCGCCATTTATTTGGACAAATCGTCACTGTTTAATCAAATCCCACACATTTATTATATATCACAGTCAAAAAAAGCCCAAAGAAAATCATGGACAGTCTGAAGAGACCGACAAGAGCAAGTCCGATGACACTTTACTTAAATATATTTCTGATTATAAAATTCATTGTCATCTTTTTATTTCACATATTTAAAAAAATTTTGTAACGAATTCAAACATTACCTGTTTTTATAATATACAAAACAAAAGAAAGGTGTGTGAAAAAATGATGAAAAATTCCAAATACAAAAAAACCGTTCAAATAATAACCGTAACAACCGCGCTTTCTCTCCTTTTTGCGTGTACTCCAAAAAACGCACAACCGTATTATCCCGCTTACAGTATGACTTCCTCTGCTTCCTCTTCAAGCGCATCCGCCTGTGCCAGTTCATCCGCCCCGTCATTTTCATCCGTGAAAATAACCAACAGCTTTACATTCTCTCCCGATTGCTATTATCTCGATGAAGATTACAACACTGCAGAGTACAATGATTTTGAAGAAAATATCTTTAAAGATGTAAGCGTGTCTCCTCTTTCGACTTTCTCAGCCGATGTCGATACCGCCTCTTATTCAAATGTAAGACGAATGCTTCGAAACAGCTTTTATAACGAGAATAGTATTCCAAAGGGAAGTATTCGTGCCGAGGAAATGATTAATTATTTTTCCTATGATTATGAAGGTCCTGCAGAGGATGAACCATTCGGAGTAAATGCCGAAATATCGGAATGTCCCTGGAATAAAGATCATAAACTTTTGCGTCTCGGATTACAAACCGAAGCAGAAGATTATTCCGAAAGTCCCGATGCCAATATCGTTCTTCTTATCGATGTGTCCGGCTCAATGGCTCCCTATGACAGACTTCCTTTGGCAGTACAGTCATTCGAATTAATGCTTGATAATTTAAGCAAAAAAGACCGTGTATCCATCGTAACTTATGCCGGCGGAACAGAAGTTGTATTAAAAGGCGAAAAAGGATCAAATAAAGAAAAGATAAAAGAAGCCCTGGAATCACTTAAAGCGGGCGGCTCCACCTTCGGCGAAGGCGGAATTGAAGAAGCTTACGCTCTTGCGGAAAAATATTACATAAGAAACGGAAACAACAGAGTCATCCTTGCCTCCGACGGTGATTTCAATGTGGGAAGAACCAGTGTATCCGAAATGTCCGAAATAATTGAGAAAAAAAGAGAAAAGGGTATCTATTTATCGGTTTTGGGATTCGGCGGCTATAATTATTCCGATGCGATTATGGAAACACTTGCCGATAAAGGAAACGGAAATTACGCTTATATAGATTCAATAAACGAAGCGCAAAAAGTGTTGGTTGACGAATTCTGTGCAACCATGGTGACGGTGGCTAAAGATGTTAAATTTCAGGTCGAATTCAATCCCGCATTCGTATCAGAATATCGTCTTATAGGCTACGAAAACCGAGCAATGAGCATTGAAGATTTTGAAAATGACAAAAAAGACGCCGGCGAGATCGGCGCAGGTCACAGTGTTACCGTGCTCTACGAAATCGTGCCGGCAGATGAAAATTCCAAATCGGAAAGCGGTTTAAAATATCAGACTTCAACTCTTACAAAAGAAGCCCTGGAATCGGACGAATGGCTTACGCTCTCCGTTCGTTACAAAGAACCTGAAGGATTTATTTCAAAGCTTCTTGAGTACAATATAGGTTCGAGTTCTTATACAGATAATCCGAGCGATGATTTTCTCTTTTGTGCATCTGTCGCCGAATATGCAATGCTTTTAAGAAAAAGCGAATATATCGGAGACGGCAGCTGGGACCATGTTTCAAAAACGCTTTCCAAAATAAATCTTAACGATGAATATAAAGAGGATTTCTATGAAACCGTCAAAGAAATTGCGGATTAAATCAAATTGTCTTTAAAAAGTTTCATCATTTCGTTTGTGAGGCTGAGATTGTTGGGTTGCAATAATACATCTTCTCTTTTAACCCACTCGGCGTATTTAAGTTCATTCTCATCCATTTGAATTGTACCGTCGCCGTCGGCCTCACAAAAGAATCCCGTGAGAATATCCTGTGCCATTCCCCAGGGCTGTGATTTATAATATCTTATATTTTTTACACTGACACCCGTTTCTTCCATAACCTCTCTCTTTACAGTCTCTTCGAGTGTCTCTCCGATTTCGGTAAATCCGGCTACCAAAGCACTGTGTCCGTAGCCTCTTTTGTATTTGGTAATAAGAATTGTATCGTCCTTTAAGACTCCTACTATAACCGCGGGATTAATCCTCGGATAAATAACATTTCCGCATTTGGGACATCTTAACGCACGTTCCTTATCATCGATATTTAGAGCATGCGAACATTTGCCGCAATATATATTATCCGAATACCATTTCCACAAATGATAAGCCGTAAATGCAGCGTAAACTTCAGGTACATCGAATTTATCCCTGACATCTCTCACTGAATAATATTCAAATCCATCCTTCTTAAAATCTGAAATTTCTCTTAAAAGAAAAAATCTTTTTTCGTCCAGCGAAAAGAGGTATACGACATCTTCGCCACTATAATCCTCTCCCTTTAAAAAATGCATTTTTTCATTTACTTTTCCAAGAAGAATTCTTCCTTCTTTATCGAAAATGAGAAGGTTGTCTTCCCTTCTCATTTCGACATTCTTATATTCGTTGTAAAGTTTACTCGGAAATATATCCTGAATCATTTCTGTACCCTCTTTAAAAACAAAAACATTCAAAAACTTTTGTTTATTGTAGCATATTAAAGCACAATAATCTCTAATTGCTTACCCATGCGTCAATAGCGGGATCATAGTGGGAATATATACTGAATTCCTCAAGCGAACTGCCTTCTATGTGGTACGCTTTTTTATCTTTTTTCAGATAATCTTTATACTTTAATAAATTCTGAAACTCGGGATAGCTTAACGAAACATATATTATTGTATTGTTTTCCTCATCCAAAAGAGCATATTCGTAAGCATCGTCATATCCGTCCATTGCAATGTATGAAGGATAGTTGTATGTAGTATCATCGTAGTAAACATACTGTGTATATGTCGTACCATCCCCTATGGTTACGTCATTGTACGTACCTGCAAGTCTGTCAACTTCGTCATTATAATCCGCTTCGTTGTATTTAACTTTTAAAATAAAATATCCGTCTGTGTCGAATAATCCTGTTTTGGCAGAATATGCAAATTCATCATCCACTGACTTTGAAAGATCATCCGGGAACAGAAGAAAATCGGAATTCATTTCCGAACTGTATTCGGAAATCATTGCCGCTTTGTCATATTCGGTGCCTTTCTTTATGGGAGAAAGCACCTCAAATGCCATTACCCCCATGAGTATTAAAAATGTAAGCACAAATCTCACTATCACCAGAGAAAGAAGAGACATTAAGACTATCAGACTCACGGTCACAAATTTGTTCTTTTTAATCTTTTGTATAATTCCGTTAACATAGAGGGTTAAAATCATCATGGCCACAAAAGCCACAATTGAAAGTACCACAGCAGCAAAATTGCCGAAATCCGGCTCGGGATTGTAATTGGTACATTGAAATATGATAGAAATTGCAAGTACTATTACACCTATAATTCCTATTAATCTTACTATTTTAAATAATCTGCCTTTTTCGTTTTGGGCATAATCTGCCATCTTGTTTGCAACATCTCTGACTTCTTTATCCATAATCTCGCTTTTCCTTTCGCCTTCAATAATTTCTCTTACATCAACATCGTAATAATCAGCTATTTCAACAAGCAGAGAAATATCAGGCATATTGCTGCCTGTCTCCCACCTGGAAACGCTTCTTCCCGATACATTAAGTTTTTCTGCAAGCTGTTCCTGAGTAACACCTTTTTCTTTTCTCAATTCTTTCAAAAAAGAACCGACCTTTTTTTGATCCATTCGGGTTTACCTCCTTCCTTTGCAGAATAGAAAAATCATCGGCGCATTAACACGACACAAAGCGAGAAATGCCGCATTTACGCTATTAGACACATATGTCCTGTCTAAGATTATATCTGTACCGTCCTTTATTTTATCGCATTTTTATGCATATGTGAAATATTTTCAACATAAAAATAACACCGTCCGAAAACGGTGTTATTGTATTAATGATTAACCCTGTAATCCATCGGATTGTCTTATCATGTCCTCTACAACAATGTCATAAATCTCTCCGACCGTATTGCAATATTCAAGAATCTTCCAAGGTTCGTTTGTATGAAAATGAATCTTGACCAAATCCTCATCTCCTGCTGCAATAAGTGAATTGCCTTCAAAATGAGATGTAATATAATCCGAAATCTCATCTTCATCAAGATCCTTGTCTCTTCTGTCTATAAGAAGCTGTGTATCATAACGATATGCAAACTGATCGTCTTCAGCATCAATGCTCTGAATGGGTTCCATTTTGAATTCTCCTTTCGATTCAAGCTGTTATATTTTGCCTACTTTTCCATTATATCGATTTTTCGCGCAAACTCAAATATATTTGAGGAAATTCTTGTTTTCGTACATTCTCGCATCCGCACGTTCGAATACATCTGAAAGGGATTTGTCTTTCATGGATTCGTAATCGGATATGCCCGAAGCCACAACCACGCCGTTTGGTTTGTTGACATTCTTTAAAACCTTGCCACGCAGTTTTTTCAAAAGTTTTTCTCTGTTAACAAAATCATCGCCCGAAAGAACTGCAACAAATTCGTCTCCGCCGACACGGTATACCGGGCTGTGTGCAAAGACTTCGCAAATCATCTTGCAGGCTTTCTTTATATGCTCATCGCCTGCAACATGTCCGAGTGTATCGTTTATCTTTTTCAAATCGTTAATATCGCACACCACAACGGCAAAGGGAAGAATCTTGGCTTTGGAATTCATCTTCTTTTGCAAATTCTCTTCAAATTCACGGTAAGCGTTTTTGTTCTTTACTCCGGTAAGTTGGTCTTTTCTTGCAAGTTCTCTTTCCGAAGAAAGTTCTCTCTCGTGTTCTTCCTCTTTCTTAATCTCGGCATCGATGTTTTCCACGCCGATTACAAAATGAACCTTGTCGGAAGACCAAAGGACGGTAAGCCTGGTGTTCTTAACTTCATTGTCGATTATTTTTCTGTAATCTATGCTGTACTTTCTTCGATTGTTCAGAATCTCGATAAGACTGCTGCTGTTTAACACCTCAAGAACTCTTGAACGATCCTCCGGGAAAAGAAGGTATTCCGATTCTTTTTTTATATCGTCAAAGAAATTGCCTCCTCTTTCAGTTACTATCAGCTTGCCGTTTTTCTCATCCGTCTTATACTCGCTGTATTCGCCGTTTCCGGAATTGACATGATAAATAATATCGTATTTGGCAGCAAGACTTTCGGCAATGCTGTTATATGTCAGCATCTCTCTTTCGGTATTCTCGGATTCCTGCGTGTGGGAAATGTAAATTGTTCTTCCTAACTGCCCTGCTATATATTCACCCTTATCCGCAATATCCTTGGTAAGAACACATACAAGAATTCCGTATATGTAATCCTTAAAAGTAACGGGAAATGCAATAAATCCTCTTTTCTTTGAATTAATCTCATCCCTTTTAAATATATCCGCAATTGGGCATCTCTGTCTTTCTTCCGGCAATACATAAAGTTCACCGGCTTTGGTATAACAGCGAAGGCTAACTTCATCGGGATATAAATACGCACTTTCGCTCTCATAAACGGAAGGAGTCTCAAACATAAAGAAAGCTGCATCTTCAAGACCGAGTCTGTCAAATTTTTTAACAAGTGAATCGATAAGATCCTTACTGCTTTTACTGAAGTCCGTACATTCCGTAAGGAAATTCTCAAGCGATACTCTGTCTGCCGAAAAGCCGTCGTTCTCGGTAATCATTCTTTTTGACAAAGCAAGAATTGCCCTGTTTCTCATGCAGGCGAACAGACGATTGATGCTTACGCAGGTGGCCGGATTTCTCTGAAGGCTGTTAATGGCGCCCTGAAGTTTTTCCATGCTCTGCAAAAGTTTAGTGGCATCGGTATAATTAATTGCTCCCTTGTCAAAAAAGATATCGATTAATTCTTCCGTCTCGCTGAATTCTTCTCTGCTCATGTATCTGTTTTTCATTGCATTCAAGATCTTGCTCGTAAATTCAAAGAAGAGTCTTCTTAAATCAACGGAATTCTCATCAACTGACTCATATCTGTATCTGTAGAAGCAGTCATCAAACA
>DFEM01000169.1 GCA_002369155.1 Lachnospiraceae bacterium UBA3802
TGTCTATTTGTCCTAAGAACAAATCATCCAAAAGCCATAGAGATAAAAGAAGAGCAAACTGGAAGATGGGAGCAATTACATTGGTAAAATGTTCTAAGTGCGGCGCACTTACTGTTCCTCACAGAGTATGTAAGGCTTGCGGATGCTACAATAAGAAAGAGATTATTAAATTAGACGAAGAATAATTCACTTTCGATCATTGAAATAAAAACCTTCCTTTCGGAAGGTTTATTTTTTTACAAGAAGCAATCCACTCTCTTCTGTTTTTGTCTAATATATTTTACAAATAAAAAACCGGCAGCTGATTATCAAATGACAATCGGCAGCCGGTATTATTTTTTTATACTTTCAAATTATTGTGCACTTGCCTGACATACCGTGATTGCAATAACTCCGACAATATCCTGCCATGAGCAGCCTCTTGAAAGGTCGTTAACAGGCTTTGCGATACCCTGAAGAATAGGTCCGTAAGCATCAGCCTTTGCGAGTCTCTGTACAATCTTGTAAGAAATGTTACCTGCATCAAGGTTGGGGAAAATAAGTACGTTTGCTTTTCCTGCAACATCCGAATTGGGAGCTTTGGACTTTGCAACCGAAGGAACGATAGCTGCGTCAAGCTGGAATTCACCGTCAACAACGATGTTGGGATACTGTTCTTTTGCGATTCTTGTAGCTTCAACCATCTTGTCAACAAGAGGATGCTTTGCGGAACCTACTGTTGAATGTGAAAGCATTGCGCATACAGCCTTCTCTCCTACGAGGCTCTCAAAGCTTTCTGCCGAAGAAGCTGCGATCGCTGCAAGTTCTTCGGGATTGGGATCCTGATTAAGACCTGAATCAGCAAAAATAAATGTTCCGTTTGCACCGTATTCGCAGTTGGGAACGTCCATAATGAAGAATGCGGAAACAAGCTTGCATCCGGCTTTTGTCTTAAGAATCTGAAGTGAGGGACGAAGTGTATCGGCTGTTGAGTGACAAGCACCGGCTACGAGTCCGTCTGCATCTCCTGCCTTTAAAGCTACAATACCGAAAGTAATTGTATCTTTAAGAAGGATTTCTCTTGCCTGCTCGGGAGTCATTCCTTTTGCTTTTCTTGTTTCATATAAAAGATTTACGTAATCATCAAGTTTGGGGCATGTAGCAGGGTCAATAATATCTGCCTTTGAGATATCTACACCTGTGTTCTTTACATGTTCGTCAATTTCTGCCTTCGAACCGATAAGAACGATTTTAGCAATTCCTTCTTTGATTGCGCCTTCAGCAGCATAATATGTTCTGTCATCCATTGTTTCGGGAAGAAGAATTGTTTTGCTCTGAAGCTTTGCTTTTTCTTTGATTCTGTCAACAAATGCCATTTTTTTATCTCCTTTATATTTAAAATCTTAACGTTTATTTCAACTTTATTATTATACATTCAATATTTTTTGTATTCAATAGTTAATGCTTTAAAGGTTTGGATTTTGTAGACAGCTCATTTGCAAATACGGAGGGTTTAACCGATCTTTTCGGATCGTCAACGAAACCAATCCAAAGCTTATCCTTAGCCCTTGTCATGGCAACATAAAACAATCTTCTCTCTTCTTCGATCTCTTCCTTTGAAATTGCTTTTTTATGGGGAATATTGCCTTCGTTTAAATCAGGAATATATACTTCGTCCCATTCTCTTCCCTTCGATGAATGAATTGTACATATTTCAGGCCCTTCAACATCTTTATTTTCACTTCCCTTTTTCTTATCCTCTTTAATAATTTCAAAATAATCGATAAAATCCTCCTTGTATGAGAATTCTCTCGCGATACATTTAAGTTCCTCGAAATCACCTTTAAAGTCTGCGCCCTTTTCAAACAAATATTTATCATATCCGATTACATTCATAATATATATCAGACCTTCAAAAGAATCGAGTTTCTTTAATTCTTTCATCTGTCGCTCGAATTTGAACAAATTAACTTTAAGATAAGTCTTATTTTCGGCGCATCTGTAAAGATTCACATAACTATAGCGTTTTTGTTCCTTCTCATTTATTCTGCATTCGGAAATAAAACTCCTGGAGATATATCTGTTTGGCTTATTGGCAATCTTTAACAGATTTTCGTAAGTATTCTCATTACACGCTATTTTAAAATATGTAATTATATCCTCGATAAATCCGGAATTCTTCGATCTTTCATTCTTTTTATCCCACTTTAACGGAATCTGATTTTTTAATAAAGAATATTTTAGACTCTCCGATAAAAAATTTGTCCGAAGCAAAATAACCTGTTTCTTGTTTCTTTTCAAAGATTCTTTAATTTCCTTTGACATATCGTCATATTCATCCAGAAACGAAGAATACTTTAAGAACTTAAAATCACCGTTACCTTCAGGGTTCTTTGAAATAATCTTTTTGTCAAATCTCAGAGTATTGAAAGAAATCAGATTCATTCCGGCTTCAACTATTTTTCTTTTGCTTCTGTAGTTATTGACAAGTTTGATAACATCCGCGTCAAAATCTTTTTTAAATTTAAGACATATATCTGAAGAAGAACCCCTGAAAGCATATATGGATTGGTCTTCGTCTCCGACGGCAAAAACGCTTTTCCCCGTAAACATCTTTTTTATGATTTCGTATTGCCTGAAATTAATGTCCTGAAATTCATCAATCAGGCAGTAAGAATATCTGTTCCTCCATTTTCTGAAGAAATCTTCATTCTCAAAGCACATATTTACGCACATTACAAAATCATCGTAATCCAAAAGATTACGGCTTAAAACTTCATTATTGTATTCATTGTAAATTTTCAAGAATATGTTTTTTTCGAAATTAACGGAAGTAAAATCATTAAGGGATTTATCCGTATTCTTGCAATAGGAAAATTCGTCAAGAATCAATTGAAAATCAACGCTTTGCAAATCAATGTTCTCATTTAAAAGAACGGTTTTTAAAATATTCAGTTTTTCATTAAGGGAAATAATTTGGACATTTTCTGATTTGAAGTCTTTTATTATTGAATAAAACAGAGAATGGAATGTACAGAACGTAACTTTGGAATCCGATTCTGTAAGTTTTTCGAATCTTGACTTCATTTGGACGGCTGCAGCCTTTGTAAAGGTAATAACAAGGATTCTTTCAAAGGGAATTTTTAATTTCTCGTGCAGATAAAGAATTCTGTGAGTAAGAACAGCCGTTTTGCCGGATCCCGGTCCCGCCGTAACAAGCAGGGGACCGGGATCTGCTTCAATAACGCTTATTTGATTGTCATCAAACTTCATTCGATAATTTTTCGATGGCCGCTTCAATTCTTTTAAGCGACTCTTCCTTTCCTAATAATTCCAGTATCTCGGTCGCACCGCAGGGGGTCATCTGCTTTCCGGACAAAGCGGTTCTGACCGGCCAGAGAATCGTACCGTTCTTTAATTCTTTCTTTGCGGCAAAATCAACAAGAAGAGCATACAAGTCATCATTATTGTATTTGCTCTCGTCGAGTTCGGAAAGAACGGGTAAAATATCTTTTAATACCTCAAGGGATATTGCCTTGTCGGTTTTCATTTTCTTATGAACATACATTTCGGAATCATATTCAGGCACTGCCTCAAAGAAATCAATATGATCGGGAATGTCCGGGAATACCTCAATTCTTGTTTTTACCATCTCGGCGATTTTCTTGTAATCGAGATCCTTTTTGATTGTTTCCTTTATAAAAGGAAGTGCTTTCTCATAAAAAGCATCAAAATCCATGGCTTTTATATATTCGCCGTTCATCCATTTCAATTTGGTATAATCAAAAACTGCAGGCGATTTATTGATATGATGATAATCAAAAGCCTTGATTAGCTCATCCAAAGACATTATCTCCTGGTTGTTTTCGGGACTCCAGCCCAAAAGAGCAACAAAATTAACGATGGCTTCGGACAAGAATCCCTGTTCAATTAAATCTTCGTAGGAAGAATGACCGCATCGCTTGGATAATTTCTGATGATTTTCGTCCGTAATAAGAGGACAATGAACATAAACGGGCACTTCCCAGCCGAAAGCATCATAAAGTCTGTTATATTTTGGAGATGAAGAAAGATACTCATTTCCTCTTACGACATGGGTAATTCCCATTAAGTGATCGTCAACTACATTAGCGAAATTATATGTAGGAAATCCGTCGGACTTGATAAGAATCATATCGTCAAGTTCCGAGTTGTCTACTGTAATATCGCCGTATATTTCATCATGGAATGTGGTCGTTCCGGTATTTGGGTTGTTTTGTCTTATAACATAAGGCTTGCCTGCTTTAAGATTCTCTTCTATTTCTTCCTTGGAAAGAGAAAGGCAATGCTTGTCGTAAACATTTATTTCCTTATCTCCCTCTGTTCTGGTCAAAGTAGCAAGTCTTTCTTTGTCACAAAAGCAGTAATAAGCCTCGCCTTTTTCAATAAGTTTCTTGGCATATTCAAGATAAATACCGCTTTTTTGTCTGTCTGACTGAACATATGGACCAAAGCCTTTATCTTTATCGGGACCTTCATCATGAATAAGGCCGGTTTTTTGCAAAGTTCTGTAAATAATATCTACAGCCCCTTCCACATATCTTTCCTGATCGGTGTCTTCAATACGAAGAATATAATCACCGCCTTCGTGCTTGGCAATCAAATAAGCATATAAAGCAGTTCTTAAATTTCCGACATGCATTCTGCCTGTAGGCGAAGGAGCAAATCTTGTTCTGATTTTCGTCATTTTCTCAAACAAAGCCAAAAGGCTCTTCCTTTCATTAATAATATAAAATAATCATTCTTAACAGTTACTTATTATAATATCTTTTTAAAAATAAAGAAACTGTTTTGTAATTATAAATATTTTCAAGTTAGTATGGCTTAACTATTAAAGAAATGATAAAATATGTATCAGTTACGAAAGGCGGTATTAAATATGATATTTTCCGATCAGCACATGCATTCAGATTTTTCGGGCGACAGCGATGCCAAAATGTCGGATATGATCAACTCGGCAATTAACAAAGGGCTTAAAACAATATGTTTCACAGATCATTATGACCCTCTTTTCCCCTGCTATACACCCGAAGAAGACAACATATTCGATCTGGATACCAAAAAATACCACGAAAATGCCGTAATTATAAGAAATGACGAGAGTATTCAAAGCAAAATCAACGTAAGAATCGGTATGGAACTCGGTATATATCCGAAAGTTTACGAAATGTGCAAAGGAATCGTAAAAGAATATCCTTACGATTTTATAATACTCTCATCTCACACCGCAGGAGAAACAGACCCTTATCTTCCTTCTTACTGGGAAGGAATAAATCCCATAGACGGCATAAAAAAATATTACGAAGAAATTCTTTTGAATTTACAAAATTTCGATGATTTTGATATATACGGACATCTGGATTATTGCGTAAGATATACCAAAACTACCAAGGAACAAAGAAGTATTGACACTTACAAAGAGATTTTTCGCGAAATATTCAGAATAATAGTCGATAAAAACAAAGGAATTGAAATAAATTCAGGCGGTTTGAGAAAAGGAAATCTCAACGAATTTAATCCATCTCCCGAAATATTGTCATTTTATAAAGAATGCGGCGGAGAAATAATTACATTCGGAAGCGACGCTCACAACCCCGACGATATCGCGTACGGTATAAACGAAGCATGCGAAGTATTAAAGAATATCGGCTTTAAATATATAGCCGAATTTAAAGAAAGAAAAGCTTCTTATATAAAAATATGATTAACTTCTCGGATGAGTCTTATCATATACGTCACGAAGATGATTCTGCGTATTGTTAAGATATATCTGAGTTGTTGAAATATCGGAATGTCCGAGCATCTCCTGCACTGCTTTAAGTTCTGCACCGTTCTCTACGAGATGCGCAGCAAAAGAATGCCTCAAAGTATGAGGAGTAATATCTGCATCTATTCCGGCCATCTTTGTATAACTCTTTATCAATTTCCAAAAGCCCTGTCTGGACATCTGAGATCCCGAGCAGTTAACAAAGAAATATTTGGATTCATTATTTTCAAGTAAAATATCCCTTGAATTAAGAATATATTCTGTCATGGCATTATGAGCCTTTGTTCCGAAAGGAATAAGTCTCTCTTTTTTCAGATCTCGTATTTTAATAAAATCCATATTAAGATTAATATCTGAATTTTCAAGAGAAATAAGCTCGCTTACCCTGATGCCGGTAGCATATAAAAGTTCAAGCATGGCTTTATCTCTTATCTGCTTGGGCGTCTTTCCCGAAGGCTGTTCAAGAAGCAAAGTAACCTCATTCTTGGAAAGAATGTTGGGCATTTTCTTTTCAATCTTGGGAGCTTTTAAATCTTTAGCGACATCTTCGTTTACTACCGAAGAAAACTGAAGAAAAGCAAAGAATGCTTTTACCGAAGCTACACTTCTGGAAATGGAAGCATTGGCAAAATTGCCTTCAAACATCGAATCTATATAAGCTTTTAAATCCGAATATTTAACATCTTCCCAGGTTTTGATACCACGATCGTTAAGATAAGCAACTACTTTAAGCAAATCCCTTTTATACGACATCTCGGTGTTTAAAGATGTTTTTTTCTTATTATGAATGTAATCTATAAACAGCTGAATTTGCTTTTCCATAAGAGCCTTCCGAACCAATGTTAGTAAAAGAAAGTCAACAAATTATGTCAATCGTTGACTGCATAAGTTATTATATTAAAATTACGTCGAAAAAGCAATTGAAAAATCGAATTTATTTAGAAAAATTCCCTATTTTTAGGCATCTTGAAGAAGGCTTTCTATATCTTGAATGAGTATAAAATAAATTTACTAAATATAGAGAGGGACAAATTTAATTAAATTTATGTCAATTATTTGATATATTGAAAGTTGTTATAGAAACACATTATGTTAATCAAAATTATTGACTTTTCAAGTCAAGAAAACACCCTTTAAAAGCAGTTTCTTTTAAAAGGGTGTTTCGTCTTCTTTTCTACTCGGATAATAATTTTCTGACACTTGCAAGCTTAACGGCAATAACAAATATATCAATTGCCTGAGAAAGCTCATCAATCGGAGGGAATGTAGGAGCAATTCTTATATTGGAATCAAAAGGATCCTTTTTGTAAGGATATGTAGCTCCGGCACCGGTCATTGTAACACCTGCTTCCTTGCACATTGTAACAATCTCTTTTGCACATCCGTCCATTGAATTAAATGATACAAAATATCCTCCGTGAGGATTGGTCCACGAACCGATTCCGAGTCCTCCAAGTTCATCTTCGAGTTTTTTATGTACAAGTTCAAACTTTGGTCGTAAAATCTCAGCATGTTTCTTCATATGCTTTTTGATGCCGTCAAAATTCTTAAAGTATCTTACATGTCTCAACTGATTGAGTTTATCATGACCGATAGTCTGAATCGTAATAACACTCTTGATGAAATCAAGATTCTTTTTGGAAGTACCGAGTGCTGCTATTCCGCTTCCCGGGAATGTAATCTTGGAAGTCGAGCAGAATTTGTAAACCATGTCATCATTGCCAGCTTTACAGCATTCTGAATAGATTTCCAAAATATTATCCTGATTGTCATCATATAAATGATGAACATTGTATGCATTATCCCAAAAGATTCTGAAATCTTCTGCCGCAGGTTTAAGAGATGCAAATCTTTTAACCACTTCATCCGAATATGTAATGCCTGTCGGGTTGGCGTATTTGGGAACGCACCAGATACCTTTTACGGAAGGATCATTGTTAACATATTCTTCAACCATATCCATATCAGGGCCGTCGCTCTTCATCGGAATATTGATCATTTCAATACCAAACTGCTCGGTAATGGCAAAATGTCTGTCGTATCCGGGTACAGGGCATAAGAATTTAACTTTGTCAAGTTTACACCAGGGAGTAGATCCGCATACACCGAGAATCATCGAACGACAAACAGTATCATACATTATATTAAGACTGGAATTGCCGAAAACAATTACGTTATCATAAGGAATACTCATCATATCGCCCATAAGTTTTCTGGCTTCCGTAATTCCCAATAGTTCTCCGTAATTTCTGCAGTCTATGCCTGCTTCGGATTTGAACTCACTGGAAGGATTAAGAGTATTGAAGAAATCAGCTTCCATATCGAGCTGCTCTGCTCCGGGAAGTCCTCTGGCCATATTGAGTTTAAGCCCTTTGGCTTTAACTTCATCGTATTTTTGGGATAATTCTTTTTCCAAAGACATAAGTTCTTCTTTGGATAATGAAGAGTATTCTTTCATAACTTAAATAAGGATTATTTAATCCGCTCCTTTTTAGTTTAACGTTTATTATTTTAATACCTTTATGGTAATTCTTCAAGAAAAATAAGGAAAAATAACTAAATAAACCCCTTGCAAAAGCAAGGGGTTTAATTTTACTTAGCATAATCGATAACTCTTGTTTCTCTGATGACATTAACCTTAACCTGACCGGGATATTTAAGTTCTTCCTCAATCTTCTTGGAAATGTCATGAGCAAGTAATACCATATCATCATCTGTAATCTTTTCCGGTATTACCATTACTCGTATTTCTCTACCTGCATGAATAGCAAAAGATTTTTCTACACCTTCGAAATTGTTTGATAATTCTTCAAGTTCTGTAAGTCTTGTCGTATACGCACCAAGTGTTTCTCTTCTCGCACCGGGTCTTGCTGCGGAAATAGCATCGGCCGCCTGAACAATACGCGCGATCAAAGAAGTGGGTTCTACATCACCATGATGTGATTCTACCGCATTTATAACAATTGCAGGTTCATGATATTTACGACATAATTCGGTACCGAGAGTAACATGAGTGCCTTCCTGATCGTGATCGACAGCTTTGCCGACATCATGAAGAAGTCCGGCTCTTCTGGCCATTTTGGCATCAAGACCGATTTCTTCTGCAAGAAGACCTGCAATATGTGCCACTTCAATGGAATGTTTGAGTGCATTCTGTCCGAAACTGGTTCTGAAATGAAGTTTTCCGAGAATTTTGACAAGTTCGGGATTGATTCCGTGAACGCCTGCTTCAAGAACAGCGTTCTCGCCCTCTTCTTTCATGATATTCTCAACTTCTTTCTGTGCTTTTTCGACAGATTCTTCAATCTTTGCGGGATGAATTCTGCCATCAAGAATAAGTTTTTCAAGAGCAATTCTTGCAACTTCTCTTCTAACGGCATCAAATCCCGATAATACAACTGCCTCGGGAGTATCATCGATAATAAATTCAACACCTGTCATCTGTTCAAGTGTTCTGATATTACGTCCTTCACGTCCGATAATTCTTCCCTTCATATCATCATTGGGAAGGTTTACAACAGAAATTGCAACATCGGAAACATGATCGGCTGCACATCTTTGAATGGCATTAACGACATATTCCTTGGCTTTTTGAGAAGCATCATCCTTAATCTGAGATTCCATCTCCTTAATTCTGACTGCTTTCTCGTGTTTCAAATCATCTTCAACAATTCTTAACAAATACTCTTTTGCTTCTTCAGAGGTATAACCTGAAATACGTTCAAGTTCTTTCAATCTTTGCTCGTTTAGTTTAGATACGGCTTCTTTTTCTTTCGCCAAATCCGCTTCTTTCGAAGAAATTGCAGCTTCCTTTTTCTCGATCTGTTCGAGTTTCTTGTCTACGCTTTCTTCTTTCTGCTGAACTCTTCTTTCGCTTCTCTGAAGTTCAGCTCTGCGTTCCCTGTTTTCTTTTTCGATCTCATTCTTGTATTTAATGGATTCTTCCTTGATTTCAAGCAGACCTTCGCGTTTTTTCGCTTCGGCTGTTTTCAAGGCTTCATCAAGAATTTCACGTGCTTTGTCTTCGGCATTGCCGATTTTGGTCGTGATTTTCTTCTTGTAAACAGAATATGTGATCAAACCGGAAACAAGTGCAGCAATGATTACGGATACCAAGATGGCGATTATAAGAATAACCACACTAACTTGTCCAAACATTGACAGTCTTACCTCCTTATTTAGTTATCATTGTACAGTATGTACAGGGCAATAATACCCCATATTGCAAATTACAACATTTATATATTATATTGTTTCCTTAAAGATGTCAAGAATTATTGTAAACCAATTAAGGCGAAAAACCACTAAATACTGTATTCTCCGCCTTTTAATACACTATGAATTGAATCATAGGAAAAACCTTTTGAACAAAGGTATTTGATTTGTTTTTGTGTATCTTCAAAAGAAGCATTTTCAAAATCATAATGTCTCTTATGCAAAAGTTTTATGATTAAATCTTCTTCCGAAGACAGGCTTCCGTCCGATTTAAGTTCATCGAAAATTTTCTCTGCAAGAGTCAAATCTATATCCTTTTGATACAGCGCAGACATTATATCTCTTTTGCTCTTCTTTGCACTTTTTGACTCAATATAAAGCCTTATATATCTTTCATCATTCAAAAGACGTTCGTTTTTAAGTCTTTCCAGTGTCTCTTCGATTACGTCTTCGGGGTAAAGATCTTTTTCAAGTTTCTTCTTTAATTCTCCGCAGGTTAAGTCCTTTCCCGTAATTATCTTCAAACTTCTGTCCAGGGCTCTTTTGGGCAAAACTTCACCGAAGATTTCATTGATAATATCATCTTCAATTTCACCGATTTCAATTTTATATTTAGACAAATCGCCTTTGTATAAAACAAAGGCGATTCCGTTATCTAATGTAATCTTAACTTTTGCGGAATTAAATTCCGTAATATCTTTAATATGCATGGCATTTCCCAATCAAATTATTTGTCGGTTTCCGAAGGTACACCCTGCAAATCATAATGAGATCTGACAGCCTCTTCAACTTCCTTGAGGACCTCGGGATTATCCTGAAGATAAATCTTGGCATTCTCCCTGCCCTGACCGATTTTGTTGCCCTTATATGCATACCAGGCACCGGCTTTATTAATAACATCAATCTCTGTAGCAAGGTCAAGCAAATCACCTACAAAAGAAATACCTTCGCCGAACATAATATCAAATTCAGCCTCTTTAAAAGGAGGAGCCACCTTATTCTTTACAATCTTGGCTCTTGTACGGTTACCGACAACTTCACCGTTTACTTTGATTGTATCTACTTTCTTAATCTCCATTCTCACGGATGAATAGAATTTAAGAGCGTTACCGCCTGTAGTAACCTGAGGGTTGCCATAAAAGACACCTACTTTTTCTCTTAACTGATTGATAAATACAACCGTACAGTTGGTCTTTCCGATTGCACCGGTTAATTTTCTTAATGCCTGTGACATGAGTCTTGCCTGCAAACCTACATGAGCATCTCCCATATCGCCTTCAAGTTCAGCCTTCGGAACGAGTGCCGCAACAGAGTCTACAACAACAAGGTCAATGGCGCCGGAACGAACCATCGTTTCGGTGATTTCCAAAGCCTGTTCACCGTTATCGGGCTGTGAAATATAAAGATTGTCTACATCCACGCCGATTGCTTTTGCATAAGCAGGGTCAAGTGCATGTTCTGCATCGATAAATCCGCAGATACCGCCTCTTTTTTGAACTTCAGCAATCATATGAAGAGTTACTGTCGTTTTACCTGAAGATTCAGGACCGTAAATTTCTATAACACGTCCTTTGGGAATACCGCCGAGTCCCAAAGCTATATCCAAACTGATCGATCCCGTGGGTATTGTCTCAACATTCATTTTGCTTGCGGGATCGCCGAGTTTCATAACGGCACCTTTGCCGTATTGCTTTTCAATCTGGGTTAAAGCCGCTTCAAGCGCTTTAATCTTGTCTTCTCTTTCCATTTTAACCTCCATCAAACATACGTTCTGTTTTTAGTTTAACCCAAACATTTGTTCTTGTCAACAACAAATTAAACAATCAATACGCATCACTCCGTTTCATCTTAATTTAAAAAATGGGAAACATTCACGGAAGAATACCGTGATTTCGATGAAACAATATTACCATTGATACAAAGAATGTTCAACTGTTTATTCTATTGAAGACAAAAAAACTTCTCTGTTTTCAAATGCCTCTTTGGAAACTTTTTTTCTCAGTTCGGGCATAATATATCGGAATACCTCTATATTTTCAATTCCCATGCCTTTAAGCATTTTACTGTTTTCTTCATATTCTTTATCTGTATGAAGTTTGGGAATAATCGGAACTCTTGCTTTTATTTTATCGGAACCCGCTTTATCCAAAAGAAACTTAAGATTATTCAAAAACCTTTCATAATCTCCTTTGGTATAAAGTTCATATCTTTCTTTATTCATGTCTTTGGTATCAACAACGAAAAAGTCAATCAAATCAACAACTTCTTTAAGATATTCAATCGGGACGTTCAAAGATGTTTCCATATTGAATTTCCAGCCCGTATCCTTGTATTTTTCAATAAAAGCTTTGATGAATTTATAATTTAGCAAAGGTTCTCCGCCTCCGAACATTATTCCGCCGCCGGTGGCCAGAAAATATAAATCATCGATTTTAAGTTCATTATAAAGATCATCCAAGGTATATTCTTTGACAAAATTGTTATAAGTACCGTCCCAGGTAATCGGATTAAGACAATAGGCGCATCTTAATGGGCAACCCATAGAAACAACGAGGGTTGTTACACCCTCGCCGTCAGTTACAGTCCTTATTCTGCTTATTGCAGCAACTTTTAATTTAAGATTATCATCAGTCATTATTATTCTTCTTCATCCAAGGGCGCTCCGCCTTCAAGTTCATACAATTCATCGTTCTCTGCGTCTTCTTCGATCAAGTCTTTTGTATCACAATCAGAATCGTGATCGACACAATCGTTGTCATCATTTTCGAGATTATCATAATACGGATCGCTTTCGTCTCCACTGAGTTCTTCGGGATAAATCTCTTCTGGTTCTCCTTGAAGATCATACTCCGGGTTGTATTCCACTTCTCCCTCAATGTAACCGGGATCAATTTGAATATCACCGGCGATTTCAGGTTCCGGCTCTTTGAAATCAATATTAAAGACATCTCTTATGGGATATGTCAGTGAATTAACAATATCCGAAGGAGTACAGGCCGAGAAAGAAGCCGCAATTCCCAAAGACACGCCGGCAATTGCCACTTTTTGGCCGAGTGCTCTTTTCTTTGCAAGTTCATTTTCAAGATATCTGACCTCTGCTTCGCATTTAGGACAGGTACCTTTGCATTTTCCTTTATGTTTGCATTCATCTACAACATATTTAATGTCATTGTTTTCAGCTATCTGTTTTCTGATCTGCTTTAATGCTCTGCATTTTTCTTTGCCATCCATAATATCATCCTCCCGATATAAACAATATCTTTTATATTCTATATACGATCAATAAAAAGATATTTATGGATTAAATTATAAATCGTAATAATCATCATCCTCATCAGCATCGTATCCGTCAGGTGTGATTCCGTTTTCTTTTTCATATTTGAAAATATCGTACCCTTTTCCGAAATCCGAATCGAATTTGTAATTTCCGCTTAAGTACTTATCAAAATCATTGATGGTAACGGTAACCCATCCGTAAGAATATTTGTATCTGTAATCACATCCTATTTCAAGTCCGAGAGGAGTAAATAATACTATAAGCGAATCATCATCGTTCAAAACTTTTGTGACATCCTTAATATCACTGTAATTAATGGCTTCGACAAAACTGTTCTGTGTATTGGATCTTGAGATAAAAAACCTGGAGAAATCATCATCAAGATTAAAGATCTTTGTATTATCCATTACTTCGCCGTTTTTAACATCAACATTAACGCCGTGAATATAAAATGTCTGAGTATTGTTATCGACATATGCCGTCGAATTATATGCAACCGAGAAAATTTCATCATTATTGAATGTAATTACGCTGTCGCAATATAAAGTGTAATTAAATGCGGAAGAACTTGTATGTGTTGTAACATAATTGTAAAGCGATGTAACGGCCTGATTTCTTAAAGCTTCGTTAACGGCAGTATAATCAACATCATCGGAATATAAATTGTAATAAGCACAATATGCATTGGCAAAAATACCGTTAATCTGGCCTTCGAAACGAATTATTCTTCTTTCTACCTCATAATTGTCATTTTCTACATATGAATTTATGACATACTGATAATAAGGTGTTTCGAAGCCGTCTCTTTCAATGAATTCCTGACTGTAAGGAGACTGCATGTATGAAGAATATGAACCGTTAAGATAAAAATCATTGGTATCATCGGCAGGTTCGTCCCAATATTCATTCGCATTATTGATAAAATCTTCGACAAATTTATCATAATCAAATTGAGAAGTGCCGCCGTAAAGAGGTTCAATTGTTTCGGAGTATCCGGCAAATTCGTCTACAATATCATCGTCAGTATCGTCAGTGTCGGTATCTTTATCATCATCGTCATCGACATCGCTATCAGCATCTTTGTCCGTATCTTTATTGTTATCTTCTTCGTCGTCATCGTCATCATCATCGGTCGTGTTCGGAAGCGTTGCGGTAACAACGGGCGAAGGAGGAGTACTCGGCGTGTAAGCCGTTTTAATAATCATCGGAGCAAAAGCTACAACACCGACAACTCCCAAAATCAAAATCAAAAAAAGTACTGCAAGAACACCTGCAACGATTCCTATGATAAGACCGACGGGCTTTTTCTTCTCAACAGTATTATCCTGAGGCATTTCATTTACTGTTTCTGTTTGAACAACGGAAGATGTTTCGTTTGCGCTGTCTGTAAATTCGTTATTTACAGTTTCATTGACAGTTTCTTCTTTTTCGATTTTAAATCCACAGTTTGTGCATACTCCGGGAGCTGTAACGGCTCCGCATCTCGGACAAAAAATAAATTCCTGATTCATGATTAAATTCTCCCTTTACTTGTTAAAGTCGAACTGAGTTTTTGTGATATATTCAAGAATGCATACTCTTGTAAAATCAAGTGCAGCAGTCGTCGCGCATTCTCTGATTTTCATACGATCGCCCTTGAAATTAAATTCTTTGACTTTATTATTCCCTTTTACATTGCATCCAATATATACCAAACCTACGTCCTTGCCTTCATAAGGGCTGTCGGGTCCGGCAACGCCTGTAACAGATACAAATACATCTGCTTTGTTTGAAAGAGCCGAAGCCTGAGACATTTCTTCCGCAACTTCTTCGGACACGGCTGTATATTTGGCCAATGTCGATTTTTTTACACCCAGAATTTTATGCTTGCTTCTGTCCGAATATGTAATATAGCAATTGTTCAAAACTTCAGACACTCCGGCGACATTAATAAGCCTTGAAGCAACCATTCCTCCCGTACAGGATTCAGCACACGAAATCGTCAGATTATTGGATTTTAAAAGATCTACAACCGACTGTTCGAGCGATACTTCATCTTCACTCGTATAAATATATTCACCGATTAAAGTCTTTAATTCTTTAATTACCGGTTTGTTTAATCTCTCGCATTCGTTTTCGTCAAAACCTTTTGCAGTCACATGAATATGAACTTCGCCGGATTTAGGATATATCGTAATGGAAGGATTGGAATGATTAAGCATCAATTCTTTAATCTTATCTTCCACTTCATCTTCATTGATCCCGGCAATTTTAACGGTTCTTGTCATGATAACGGAATCCGCGACATTTTCAAGAAAAGGAACAGCGTATTTTAAAAACATCGGTTTTAATTCATTGAACTGGCCGGGAAGCAATATATAATAATGCCCGTTATCTGTAATAATTTCTCCCGAAGAATTGCCAAACTCGTTGGGAATAACCGTGCTTCCTTCGATGGCGCCGTCAACAATATTCCTTCCTAAGAAAATAGATACGCTTTCAAGAGTAACGTCTTCGGATGAAGGGCCCATGCCTCCTGATAAAACTACAATATCCGATCTTCCCGCAGCAATATTCAGGCATTCGTTTATTCTTGCCTTATTGTCGCCCACACTTGTCTGGTAATATGCAGTAAGTCCTAATTTTGCAAACTGTTCAGCCAAAAAAGAAGCATTTGTATTTATAATGTTACCGAGTAAAATCTCTGTTCCGATGGAAATATATTCAACTATCATATGGACTCCGAATTATTTTTTATCTTCTTTCAAAACCGCTCTGTTTTTTATAAGACATTCAATCAAAGAAAATACAGTCAAGAACAAAACTACAAATTCAAGAACGAGCGTCGGATAAAACAAAAATTTTATTTGGGCTATAATCATTAATATCATAACCATCTGAAGTGCAGTCTTTACTTTTCCGCTCATATCCGCCGCAATAACAACACCTTTTGATGCGGCAACAAGTCTGAATCCCGATATGATAAAATCTCTTGCTATAATGACAAGAACAATAAGAAAATTAATTCTATCGGCAGCAAGAAGGCATATTAACGCAGAGCAAACAAGAAGTTTATCCGCAAGCGGATCGGCAAATTTTCCGAAATCCGAAACCAAATTGTATTTTCTTGCAATATAACCATCAAGAAAATCCGTTAAAGAAGCTATTATAAATAATCCAAACGCTATCCATTTTGAAAATGGGACGAAATCAGTCATCAAAAAGAATATAAAAAACGGAATAGCTATAATTCTCAAAACAGTAAGTCTGTTAGGCAAATTCATGAGATAATCTCTCCAATCAAATCATATTCCGAGCAATCGGTAATTCTAACTTTCAAAAATGTTCCGCTTAAATAATTCTCATCCGATTCGATAAATACACATCCGTCAATATCGGGAGCGTCGGCATACATTCTGGCTGTATAAAAACCTTCTTCCGTATTATAGCCTTCAATTATGACTTCAACTTCTTTCGAAATAAACGATTTGTTTCTTTTAAGAGATATTTCTCTTTGAGCTTCCATAATCGCTTTCTGTCTTTGCTTTTTTACGCTTTCTTTTATCTGCGGTTTAAAAGAAGCAGCCAAAGTATTCTCTTCTTTGGAATAAGTAAATACCCCGAGTCTGTCGAATTTGATATCTTTAACAAATTTCAAAAGTTCTTCGGCTTCTTCCTCGCTTTCGGTAGGAAATCCGGTAATAAGTGATGTTCTTAATGAAATATCGGGTATTTCCTTACGTAATTTTTTGATTAAAGAGACAATATCTTTCTTGGATGTTCGTCTTCCCATCTTTTGCAAAATTCGATCCGATGCATGCTGAATGGGGATGTCAAGATAATGGCATACTTTCCTGTTATTCTTTATAAGATTGATGAGATCGTCGTCAATTTCTTCCGGATAGCAGTACATGAGACGAATCCATTCAATGCCTTCGATCCCGCTTAATTTTTCAACAAGCTCAACAAGACTCTTTTTGCCATACAAATCGACTCCGTAAACTGTCGTTTCCTGAGCGACAAGTATTAATTCCTTAACATAATTCGCCGCAAGAAATTCGGCTTCTTTGATTAATTCTTCCATAGGAACAGACCTGTAACTGCCTCTTATGGAAGGAATCGAACAATATGAGCAGTTTTTATCGCACCCTTCCGCTATCTTTAAATAAGAATAATGAAAAGGGGGATTCAGAAATCTTCTGCCTGAAGCATGCTGATTTTCGTTAATGTCGGGCATGTCGAAAATCTTTTCTTTATCTCTTATACGTTTGAGGTCATCCAAAATATTGGAAAAAGCTGAAATTCCTAAAAATCCGTCGATTTCCGGTATTAATTCTTTTAAATCATCATAATATCTTTGTGCCAGACATCCCGTAATTACAAGATATTTAAGGTTTTCTTCTTTTAATCTTGATAGTTCAAGGATCGTGTTAATACTTTCTTCTTTGGCATCTTTAATAAAAGCGCAGGTATTAACAATTGCTATATCAGCTTCAAGAGCGTCATCAGTGATTTCGTATTCGGTTGATATATCTGCCAGCATGTGTTCGGAATCAACAAGATTCTTATCACATCCGAGCGAAACAAAATATAATTTCATAAAACAGTCTCAAACAAAAGAAAAAACGCCCATCGGAAATCCAACGGGCATTAGTATTATCCCACAATCTTAATTTTGGAATCGTTTAATTCCTTAACTGCTATAGAGAGGGGTTTTGCATCTTCATTTTCAACAAGAGGTTCAGCGCCATCGATAATCTGGCGTGCTCTCTTGGATGTAGCCATTACAATTGAATAACGTGAATTAACGATAGGTGAGTCACCTGCCTCCACTGCATCGTAGTTAACGACATTCATCAAATCTGTGTAAGACGGATGTAACATTTCTATTCTCCTTTCGAAATAAGATCTAGATCTTTTTTTATTTTTTCTATCAAATCCTGCTGTCTGTTCGGAGTATTATGCGCCGAAACAATTATATTATGCAGGCTGTCAACACATTCATCCAGCTTATCATTAATAACAAGATAATCGTATTTTTGAATCCATTCGACTTCTTCGTCGGCTCTTTGAACTCTTCTTAATATCTCATCTTCGGTTTCAGTATTTCTGGAGCGCAATCTGTTAATCAGTTCCTCTCCGGAAGGCGGAGTCACAAAAAGTAAAAGCGTGTTGGGGAATTTCTTCTTAATCTGCAATGCACCCTGAACTTCAATTTCAAGAATTACATCCTTGCCTTTTTCTATCTGCTTTTCGACATATTCTCTCGGAGTTCCGTAATAATTGCCGCAGTAAGAAGCATATTCAAGAAGACCGTCGTTCGCTATCGTCTGTTCGAATTTTCTGTGGTCAACGAAAAAGTAATGTACGCCGTCTTCTTCGCCTTCTCTTTTATCTCTTGTGGTCATGGAAACACTGAGCGAATAATTGTCATATTTTTCCATGAGTTTACGAACCAAAGTTCCTTTGCCGGCACCGGAAAATCCGGATACCACAACTAAAATTCCGTTACCTGTCATAAAGATAAGCTCCTTATTCGATATTCTGTATCTGTTCTCTTATCTTTTCGATTTCCGTCTTGATTGTAATCGCTACATTGGAAATCTCAATATCCGTGGATTTGGATAATGTAGTGTTGGCTTCGCGGTTTAATTCCTGAGCAAGAAAATCAAGTCTCTTTCCGACTGCACCGCCGCTTGTCAAAGCTTCCCTGACAGCATCTATATGGCTCTTTAATCTCACCATTTCTTCGTCAACACAGACTTTATCGGAATATATACATACCTCGGTAAGAATTCTTGATTCATCAATCTGCTTGTCATCAAGAACTTCTTTAATCTTGCTTGTAAGTCTGTTCTTGTAATCTTCAATAATCTGAGGATATCTCTCTTCGATAAATGCAACATTCGCACTCATTGAATCAAGCTTTTCAAGAAGATCGTTCTTAAGATTCTCGCCTTCTTTAATTCTTGTAACAACAAAAGCATCGCAAGCTTCCGTCAATGCATCTTTTACAAGTTTCCAAATCTCTTCTTCGTTAATATTTTCATCTTCCGAAACAAGAACTTCGGGCATTCTTGAAAGCGTGGAAACTCTGATGTCATTGTCGAGTTCGAATTCTTCTGCCATCTGAGCAAAATATTTAACATATTCGGCAGCGATTTCGGAATTGTATTTAATATTCACGCTTTCTTTCGAATAATCTTCAAAAGAAACATATACATCAACTTTTCCGCGTTGAATGTAATCTTTTAAAACATCCCTTATCTCAGCTTCAAACATGTTGAGCTTTCTGGGAAGCTTAATGGATAAATCAAGATACCTGTGATTTACAGACTTGATTTCAACCGTGCATTTGGCAGTAGGAGTTACTTTTTCGCTTCTGCCGTAACCGGTCATGCTTTTAATCATAATTTAACCCACCTTTAGTTTTATGCATACACAGCAATTATACTTCATGAGTTAACACTAGTCAAATTAAACCTTGATATATCAGGTATTGCGACAAGCGAATAATATGTATGATATATAACCATTCCTTTTTCGCCTTCGGCAGGTTTTTTGATGTGTTTTTTTCTGGTATAATCGATCTCTACTTTTGACAACCCCGAATGCGAGGAATTAATGGCCGCAAGTGCGCCGCATAATTCAAACATTTCATCCGGCATATCCCATTCGGTTGCGGAATTGTCTTTATCCGATTTGACAATCACATGCGAACCCGCAATCCCTTTTGCGTGAAACCACCAGTCATTTCCTGTCGCAATCTTAAATGTCACTTCTTCATTCTGTATATTATTTTTTCCGACATATATATGATAATTATTGTCATAAATATAATGTTTGATTGAAGAAGTTTTTTTCTTTTCTTTTACAAGGAGATTTTTCTTTATATATCCCTTATTGTATAGTTCACTTCTTATCTGATTTATATCCGAAGTATTCTCGGATAATGAAATATACAAGAGAAGATCCTCAAAATACTTTGTCTCTTTTTTTGTTTCATCGAGCAATTCATTAATCTTTACTTCTCTTCTTTTCGATTTGGAATATTCGTTAAAATACCTGTTGGAATTTTCGATTACCGTTTTATTCTCATCCAGAGGAATGTCGATTTCTTCGCCTGTATAATAATCAAGGACTCTCGCGCTTTTACCTCTTTGAACGCTGTGGGAATACGCTTTTAAAAGTTCTCCGTATTTTTTTAATTCATCTTTGTTTTCGCATAAGATAAGTTCTTTTTCCCATTCCGCCTCTTTCTTTTTATTCTTCGAAATATGAGAGTTCAGAAGATTAACTATGTCATTGCTTTTTTGCAATATAACATTCTGATCGTGTTTTTCACTGTAAAATAAAGCCAGATATTCGCATAAATACAAATCCGTGAACTCCTTTGAGTCATAAGATTCGTTTAAATGCTTCATTTCAAAGGATGAATAATCATATATTTTCGAATCTTTTTTGTATTCAAAAAATCTGTCAAAGCTTCGACACTCTTTTAAAAGAATTTCAAAAGAATCACATATTGCATCCGTGGCACTTTTGTTTACGACATTAATCTTTTCATCCGAAACATTGCTTCTGAAAAGTATTTCTTTTGCAAAATTTTTGGATACCCCTTCAAATAAACCTATAAGCAGATTTGATACGGAAAGTTTTGATTTTTCCTCATCCGTCATTGAATCGATTTTACTTTCAATCTCTTTTTTTACATCTGCTTCAAAAGGATTGATCTTCTTTAAATCCGAAGGAAAAAAATATTCCTTTTTGGGCAAAACTTCTCTTAATGAGCTCGTTAAAACACTGACTCTTTTAATACTGTCAAGAATAACGTCATTCTCATCCGTAAGAATGATATTGCTGTGTTTGCCCATCAGTTCAAATATCAGTTTTTTAACCGATAAATCTCCCATCTCATCAAGATGTTCGATTTCAAAGACAATAATTCTCTCATTACCTTTTTGAGCGACATTAAGTATCTTTCCGTTTGCAAGATATTTTCTCAAAATCATGCAAAAATTCAGAGCCGCGGAAGGAGCCTCACCTTTATCTTTTACAAGGTATGTATAAGACATCGAAGGGTTTGCCGAAGCAAAAAGATTATAAGTGTCCTTGCCCTTTTTTATCACAAATACGATATCGAAATTATTGTTTTGAATTATTTTGGAAATTCTTGCATCTTTAAACAATTCATTATATTCGTAAACTATTCTTTTTATACAAAATCCGTCAAAAGCCATTTTTTCACCAACTTTACAAGTCTTTCTTTAAATACCGGAATTAATTATATCAAATTATAAGACCAAAGGACATATAAAAAGGGAACACAATAAGTGTTCCCCTGTAATTAAATCATTAATACATTATCCTATAAGCCAGTCATACATTTCCTGATATTTGTTTGCAGATACCTGCCACGAGAAATCAACAGCCATTGCTCTGTCAATCATCTTGTTCCATTCGCGCTTTCTGTCGTAATAAACCTTTTCTGCATATCTGATGGTATAAAGCATTTCGTGAGCATTGTAATTTACAAAGCTGAAGCCTGTACCTTTTGATTCGTATTCATTGTAAGGCTCTACGGTATCCTTAAGACCGCCCGTTTCACGGACGATGGGAATTGTACCGTATCGAAGTGCCATCAGCTGGCTTAAACCGCAGGGTTCAAAGAGCGAAGGCATAAGAAATGCATCACAGCTTGCATAAATCTTATGGCTCATCGATTCGGAATAATAAATGTTGGCAGATACTTTGTTGTTGTATTTCCAGTCAAAGTGTCTGAACATATTTTCGTACTGTTCTTCGCCTGTTCCGAGTACAACTATCTGAACAGCGTCATGGCAAAGCTCATCCATGATATAAGCTATAAGATCAAAACCTTTTTGATCGGTAAGTCTTGATACGATACCGATCATCATAATCTTGTCGTTCTCTTCAAGACCGAGATCATGCTGAAGTTTTCTCTTGTTTTTGATCTTTTCTTTTCTGAAATTCTGGGGATTATATTTAAAATCAATAAATTTATCCAAAGAAGGGTCGTATTCGGAATAATCTATTCCGTTTACAATACCTCTTAAATCATTCTCTCTCGCGCGAAGCAGCCCGTCGAGACTCTCTCCGTAAAAAGGAGTCATGATTTCTTTCGCATAAGTTTCGGAAACGGTGGTTATCGCATCCGCATATACAAGACCGCCCTTTAACAGATTGGCATTCTTATAGGATTCAAGTTTGTCGGGAGTAAAGAAGTAATCAGGAAGACCTGTTATGTCTTTAACGGCCGGAACATCCCATTTGCCCTGGAATTTAAGGTTATGAATTGTCATTACGGATTTGATTCCGTGGAAGAATTCGTTGCCCTGGAACCTTTCCTTAAGATATACCGGAATCAGTCCTGTCTGCCAGTCATGGCAATGTATAACATCAGGTCTGAAATCAAGCAAAGGCATTGCAGACAATGCAGCCTTTGAGAAAAATGCGAATTTTTCAATATCATCATATACATTTGAACTGTAAGGATGAAAACCGCCGAATTTGGATTCGTTGTCTATGAAATAATATTTAACACCGTCTACATCAGCCTCAAGAATACCGACATATTCATTCTTCCAGTGAAAATCCATATAAAAGCTGGTCTTGTAAACCATCTTATCCTTCATATCCTGAGGAATGCATGTGTATTTGGGAATCATGACACGAATGTCAAAATAGCGCTTATCCACATACTTAGGCAGTGAACCTACAACATCCGCAAGACCTCCGGTTTTAATAAACGGTACTCCTTCGGAAGCAACAAACAAAATATTCTTCATGAAACCCTCCATTATTCGCCTGGCGAAAATTTTAAAGAAATATTTCGAGCTTAAACAAAATATGCCGTATGAATCTTAATGCATCTCGATATATTGTATATTATACAATATTTTATCCGTCAATAAAAGTAATTTAAGTCAAATATTATTTTTATATTCCCTTGCCTGTTTGATGATTTCCAACGCATTATCCCTGAACTTGTCGGAATTAAATTCATCGCCGAGCATCCTGCATATTTCTTTGATTCTGCCTTCTTCATCAAGTACGGAAATAAATGTATTGGTTCGAGATTCATCGGATACTGTTTTAACAATCTCATAATGAATATCGGCCATTGCGGCGATTTGTTGAAGATGCGTAATGCATATAACCTGATGATCTTTTGACAATAAAGCAAGTTTCTTTGCGACTTTCCATGCAGTCACACCCGAAATTCCGGAGTCTATTTCATCGAAAATCAAAGTATCAATATTGTCTTTTTCTGCACCGACTGTTTTAAGGGAGAGCATTATTCTCGATAGTTCTCCGCCGCTTGAAACATTTTCCAGAGGTTTTAAAGGCTCGCCTTTGTTGGTTGATATTTCAAAATTAATTTTGTCTGTTCCGGATTGAGTAAATCCGTCAGTATCCAAAAAACAGACTTTAAAATCGCTTTGGGAAATATTAAGATCTGTCAAACTTTCCGATATTGCTTTTTCAAATTTCAAAGCTTTTTCTCTACGAAGCTTGCTTAGTTTATCCGCATTGATTTTCAGTTTATTTTGAATCTTTTCGTAATCTTCGAGAATCTTCTTTCTGTTTTCTTCATATCCGGTAAGTTCTTCAAGTTCGCTTCTTTTTTGTTCGCAGTATTTTAATACTTCCTCAATGCTGTTGCCGTATTTTCTCTCAAGTTCATTAATAAGATCAAATCTTTCGCGAAGAGTGAAAAGTTCTTCTTCATTCGGACAATACTCATCCATGAGTCTTTTGTTTTTTCTTTCAAAATCAGAGATTCTTGAAGATATGTCGTTTAATTCTTCAAAAAGAGAAGAAAGTTTTTCATCGATGGACGATATTGAAGACAATTCTCTTATGGATAAATCAATTTGCTCTGAAGCACTGCCTTCGCCCTCGTACATAACCATATTAAGTGTACCCAAAATGTTTTGAATTCTTGATGCATTCTCCTGAATTTTGAGTTTTTCTTCAACTTCCTCTTCTTCTCCTTCTTTAAGAGAAGCAGCATCTATTTCGTTTATCTGATATTCAAGCAAAGAGATTTCTCTTTCTCTTTTTACTTCATCGACTTCGGGACTTTCGCAAAGTCCTTTTAATCTTAAATATTCCGAATAATTATTTTTATAATCCGAAACGGTTTTTTTGAAATTATCGTTTACCGAGAAAGAATCAAGAATTTCAATATGCTTTCTTGAGTTTAAAAGATCCCTGTAATCATGCTGTCCGTAAATGTCAATCAAAGAAGATGCTATGTCTTTTACAACGGCAGCATTTACAGTCTGAGAATTGATTTTGAATACGCTTCTTTGCGCAGTTATTTTTCTTTGAATCAGAATTTCGTCATTTTCATATGAAATATCATTTTCTTCAAGTTTCTTTTTTATATCTGAATTGTCTATGGAAAATGTTATTTCAAACAAAGCAAATTCGCATCCGCTTCTTATGCAGTCTTTATCTGCTTTAGCTCCGAGCGCAAGCCCCAAAGAACCAAGAATGATAGATTTGCCGGCGCCGGTTTCTCCCGTGAGGATATTTAATCCTCTCGAAAAATCAACATCAATCTCATCGATTAATGCAAAGTTTTTTACATGTAAATTTAAAAGCATTCGATCCCCCTTTAAAACTAGTTTTCTCTAAGTTTCCTGTTAAGGGTTTCAAGGAAATTAACATTATTCATCTGAATAAAGCTTACATGACCGGAATTCTTTGTAATGACAATTTCATCCCCGCTCTGAAGTTCGATATGATCGGCACCGTCAAAATGAGCCAAAACCGTCTGTCCGACTTCCTCGTCATGAGGTTCCCCTATTTTTATCTTTATCGAATCATCGGCTTTAAATAAAATACTGCGATTCATAAAGGAATGTGCGGCTATAGGAGTAACCAGAATCATATCTGCACTCGGCTCCACTATCGGACCGCCTGCAGACAAATTGTAACCTGTTGAACCTGTGGGTGTGGAAATAATCACACCGTCGGCAGAATAGGATTTTAAAAACATTCCGTTTACGGAAATGTCAAAATTCAGAATCTGAAGCATACCTCCTCTGTTTATACAGACATCGTTTAAAGCTTCGGATTCCATAATAAGTTCATTGTTCCTGTATACTTTTCCTTTAAGGAGCATGCGCTCTTCAAGAATGTATTCTTTTCTGATTAAGCGGCCGAGAGTCTCTTCGAGTCCTTCGGTTCCGGTCTGGGCAAGGAATCCCAGGTGCCCCAAATTGATACCGATAATGGGAAGATTGAATTTATTGCATTTCTTGGCCACTCTCATAAGAGTGCCGTCTCCGCCAAGCACGAGCACCGCATCACAGCCTTCGGCATCGTTAACCGAAAGATTTGTGTCTCTTGTAACCGTAACCACATTGGCATAAGAAACATTTTTCTCATCAAAAAATGCGCAAATCTTTTTGCAGACTTCCAATCCTTTGTCTTTATATGGATTAACACAAATCAGTACCTTCATACTCCCCCTCCGGTCATTTGGTATCAGGATTTTGTTTATCGTGTTCTTCGTGAGATTTTATAACCGTATTTTTAATAAGATCAAGATATCCGCTTAAATCTGACAATTCTTTATTATCGTTAATTGCAAGTGTTTTATCTTCGTCTATAAAATCATTATTTGTTTTTTGAATATACAAAAGATATTCAATATTACCTTCAGGTCCTTTTATCGGAGAATAATCAAGTCCTTTAATATCAAAACCTGTTTTAATGCAAAAATCCAAAATCTTTTCGATAACTTCCTCATGAACTTTCGGATCTCTTACAACACCTTTTTTTCCGACTTTTTCTTTGGTCGTTTCAAATTGAGGCTTGATAAGACATATCATACCGGCATTTTGCTTTAAAAGATTATACGCGGGAATCAAAATCTTTGTAAGAGATATAAAAGAAACATCCGTAGCGGCAAAATCAATTTTCTCCGTTATATCTTTGTCTGTAATGTATCTGAAATTGCATTTTTCCATGCAGATTACACGATCATCGTTTCTTAATTTCCAGTCAAGCTGTCCGTGTCCGACGTCCACGCTGTATACCTTTTTCGCACCGTTTTGAAGCATGCAGTCAGTAAAGCCTCCGGTCGATGCACCGATGTCAAGGCATACAAATCCGTCAAATTTCAAATTAAAAACATCGACGGCTTTATCTAGTTTCAATCCGCCTCTGGATACAAATTTTAAAGTCTCGCCTCTTATCTCAATATACGAGTTTTCATCAAAAAGAGAGCCGGCTTTATCTTCTTTTTGAGAATCAACATATACGATGCCGCTCATTATAAAAGCCTTGGCTTTTTCTCTTGAAGCGGCAAGACCTTTTTTTACAAGTAAAACATCCAGTCTTTCTTTCAAAACATCACCCATTTAAAATCCTATGAAAGACCTTCGGTGTCCTCAAGGATTTTCTTGACTATGCTTTCGGTATCAATACCGATTTCTTTCTTTAAAATATCAACATTGCCATGCTCAACATAAGTATTAGGAATGGCAATTGATGTATGTTTGCAAAAATGTCCGTCACGCAAAAGAAAAGCTCCTACTCTCTCTGAATAACCGCCCGAGAGTACATTTTCTTCCATGGTGACTATATGCGAATGAAGCGAAACCGCTTCTTTAATTAATTCTTCATCGATTGGATTAACAAATCTCGCATTCATAATCGAGACGTTTTTGCCAAGTTCCTTTAATTTGTCTCTGACTTCAACTGCCGTTTTAACCATGCTTCCGACGGCTATAAGACAAATTCCCGATTCCCTGTAAATCCACTCGGATTGAGCAAATTCAACAGGTGCTCTGAATTCAGACAAACCGTCATATGCTTTTCCTCTCGGATATCTTATTGCAATCGGTCCGTCATATCGAAGAGCAAATTTAATCATATCGGATAATTCCCACTTGTTCTTTGGTGCCATAACGCACATATTGGGAATTGAAGAAAGGTAAGACAAATCAAAAATGCCCTGATGAGTCTCTCCGTCGCTTCCGACCAAACCGGCTCTGTCCACACAAAATACAACATGAAGATTCTGAATGCAGACATCATGAATAAGCTGGTCATACGCTCTTTGCAAAAATGACGAATATACACATACAACAGGTTTGTATCCTCCCATAGCCATGCCTGCCGCAAAAGTAACGGCATGTTCTTCGGCTATTCCGACATCAAAAAATCTGTCCGGATACATGCTTTTAAATCTTTTTAGACCGGTTCCGTCAGGCATTGCAGCTGTAATCGCCACACATTTTGGATCTCGTTCGCCCATTTTGCACATAACGGTCGAAAATACATCTGTATAATCCGGATAAAGCTTTTTATTCTTAGGCAAGCCTGTCTCTATATCAAAAGGAACGGCTCCGTGAAATCTTGCAGGGTGCTTCTCTGCAGGAATATAACCTTTTCCTTTTTTGGTCAAAACGTGAACAAGAACAGGGGTTTTGCATCTTTTGGCTTCATTTAAGGCCCTGACCATTGCATCAATGTCATGACCGTCAACAGGTCCGAGATAAGTAAGTCCCATCTCTTCGAAAAACATTCCGGGAATTACAAAAGACTTAAGAGAAGCCTTGGCCTTTTGAATACGATTAATCATATCCTGTCCTTTGGGGACTTTGGCAAGTTTTCCTTTGACGCCTTCCTTCAATTCAAGGTATCTTTCGGTGGTTCTTACTTTATCGAGATACTGGCTCACGCCGCCGACGTTCTCTGAAATCGACATATTATTGTCGTTTAATACAACAATCAGTTTGGTATTGGCTTTACCTGCATTGTTCAAAGCTTCATAAGCCATGCCGCCGGTTAATGCGCCGTCACCGATAACGGATACAATGGTATTGTCATCGCCGCGCATTGTTCTTGCCATCGCCATTCCGAGTCCTGCGGAAATAGACGTCGAAGAATGACCGGTATTAAATGCATCGCATTCGCTTTCACATGTTTTCGGAAAACCTGCCATTCCGCCGTATTTTCGAAGTGATGAAAATCCGTCTCTTCTTCCCGTCAAAATCTTATGAGTGTAGCTTTGATGACCCACATCCCATATAATCTTGTCTTCGGGGAGATTCAATACTAGATGAAGAGCCATTGTAAGTTCTACGGTACCCAGGTTCGCACCGAGATGACCGCCGGTTTCGGATATGGATTCAATCAAAAATTCTCTTATTTCATCAGCCAGATCGTATAAATGGTTTTTGCTGATTTTCTTTATATCATTAGGTTTATTGATCTTTTCTATGTACATTTAATTATTCCTTGTAATAAGATACTCAATCAAATCAGAAAGGAAAGTATCGCCGTTTCCGATTTCTTTAACTATCTCAACAGCCTCTTCAGACAAGCGCTTTTGTTCCTCTTCGCTTTCTTTAAGTCCTTTTAACGAAACATAAGTGATTTTTTCATTCTTTTCATCGCTTCCGACACTTTTGCCGAGAGTTTTAAAATCACCCGTAACATCCAGAATATCATCCTGAATCTGAAAAGCCAGGCCTGTATTGTATCCTGCTTTTTCTATCTTTGAAATATTTTCGTCATCCGCTCCTGCCATTATGGCTCCCGTCATCAAAGAAGCTTCAATAAGAGCAGCTGTTTTGCATTTATGAATAAAAAGAAGCGTATCAAGCGAAACGTCTTTTTTGTGTTCCATCTCAAGATCCACGATCTGACCGCCGATCATGCCGTTAATTCCGGCTTTTCTTGAAAGAACTTCGAATGCGGCAACCATTCTTTTTAAAATCACAGGATCTTCTTCTTTTTTCATGGCCAAAGAGATTGTTTCGAACGCATAATTTAAAAGGCCGTCTCCTGCAAGAATGGCAGTAGCTTCATCAAACATTTTATGATTGGTCAGCCTGCCTCTTCTGTAATCATCATTGTCCATTGCGGGAAGATCGTCATGAATTAAAGAATATGTATGAATCATCTCAATAGCTGCCATAAAAGGTGCAATCTTTGATAAATCTTCTCCTTTGAACAATCTGTAACTTTCCATCATAAACATTGGTCTTAATCTTTTTCCGCCCGAATTAAAAGAATAATTCATGGATTCGGCAACTCTTTTTTGAAGTCCTTCTTCCTTGGGCAGAAATTCTTTTATAAGATCGTATGCTTCGTTAACTTTATTATTTAAAATATCTTTAAAATCGCTCATAATCATTCTCTAAAAATCCGCATCAAATGACGTAACAGTTCCGTCGGGATTGATTTTCTTAACTTCTTTCTCAATCATGTCTATTTTGTTTTTGCATTCTTTAACCGCAACTTTTCCTTTAGTATAAAGATCAAGTGCATCTTCGATTGCAATATCATCTTTTTCAAGTTCTTTTAATATCGATTCGATATCTTTAAATTTTTCTTCAAGAGAAACAGAATCCATATGTCGCTCCTTTAAATATTTTCAATAACAGTATCTGTTACACTTGCAAAAGCATAACCGTCTTTCATCGTAATCTTTATCTTATCGTTTTTATTAAGGCTTGATACACCGACTATTCTCTTTCCGGAATCATCCGTAACATAAGCCATTCCGGCTTTCAGTCTTTCAAGAGGCGAAAGCGAATCAAGCTTCGACTCCAAAGAAGAAAGCTTATGATTCTTTGAAACGATAACAACTTTCATAAGCATATCAAGTTTTTCATCCATGGCTTTAACGGATACTTTTTGCTTATTGATTTTGTTAATCGGCGACAAAGCTTCAAGTTTCGTTATATAAACCTGGTTTTTATGATTGTATTTCTCGATAATACGTTTCATGTCTTTATCAAGATTTGAAGACAAAGAATCAATATCGGAAATAATGCCTTTTACATCGGGTACTGCAAGTTCTGCAGCTGCAGAAGGTGTGGCCGCACGCAAATCGGCTGTAAAATCGGAAATGGTAAAATCAATCTCATGGCCTACTGCCGAAATAACGGGAATGCTGCATTGAAAAATAGCATATGCCACTTCTTCCTCGTTAAAAGCCCATAAATCTTCAAGACTTCCGCCTCCTCTGCCGACAATTATTACATCAACGCCCATTTTTTCAAGCACTTCAATTCCGTTTACGATGGTTTTTGAAGCGCCCTCACCCTGAACCAATGCAGGATAAAGAATGAGTGAAATATAAGGGTTTCTTCTCCTTGATACGGAAATAATATCACGTATCGCCGCTCCTGTGGGTGCCGTAACAATTCCGACGGTTTTGGGGAAAGCAGGAATCGGCTTTTTGAACTCCTTGTCAAAAAGGCCCTGCTCGGATAATTTTTTCTTTAATTCCTCAAAACGCTTGGTGAGATCTCCTACACCTTCGTATTCAACGGAATTAATTGAAAAGGTCACAGATCCGCTTTGCACATAATTGGATATGCTTCCGTGTGCAATTATTTTGTCACCGTCCTTTAAGGCTATATTCAATTTTTGGGCCGATGATCGGAAAATTGCGCACGAAATGGCAGATTGGGCGTCTTTCAACGTAAAATAAATATGTCCGGAAGAATGGAATTTCAAATTGCTTATCTCGCCCGTAACGGAAACGTCGGACAAAAGATAATCTTCGCGAAACATATTATGGATATATGTATTAACCTGAAAAACCGTATATATAGTTTTCATTAAGCAAACCTTGCCAGAATACCGTTAACAAAAGAATATGAATCCTGAGGACCGAATTTCTTAGCAAGCTCAACGGCCTCGTTAATGGATACTGAAGTAGGAATGCCCTCGTCATAAAGAATTTCGTAAACGGCAAGTCGAAGTATAGCCAATTCAACCTTGCCTATACGGTCTATGGTCCAGCCTTTTGACACTTCGGAAATCTTTTTGTCAATCTCGTCGAATTTATCTATAATTTCCACATATCTGGCTACTATTCTTCTGCGGTCATCATCGCTCAAATTTTCTTTAAGCGAGGACAGTTCATTAATGTCTTCATTTTTCTCTGAGTTTTCCTCAAAGGGAAAAGGAGCATCGAAGTACAAAAGCAATTCGTCTTTAAGCTCCTTTTTGTCATAAAAATCAGACATAAATAATAATTTAAAAGTAAATTCCCTCTCGGATTTTCTGTTCATATCAATACCTTATGCCATGCTGACAGAAGCAATTCTGACATTAACATCACTGACTTCAAGACCTGTCATTGTTTCGATTGCAGTCTTAACGGAATTCTGAACTTTACCGGAAATTTCGGGAACCTGATAACCGTAAAGAATGCCGATTGCCATATCTACGCTGACAGTTCTTCCTTTGATGTCAACCTTAATGCCTCTGGTAAGTCTTTTCAAATTTATTTTAAATTTAATGCTCTTTTTATCCTGTAACGGAGTAACGCCTTCGACATCCTGAGAAGCGAGCGCTGCAATAAGAGGTACAACGTCTGTAGCTATGCGAACGGAACCTATTTTTTCATTGTTGTTTGTCATACTCATTTTTACCTCCGATTAATTTATTTTTACATAAAAATACTTTTATTATATTATCACAAACTTGCCAAACTCACAAGATACTTGTAATTCGACATATTTTACTTAAGCGGGAAACAGTATATGTACAAATCGCCGTTTTGCATAAACTTGATGCTTTCCATATCGCTTGAGAGATAATCAAATACGTGATTCTCATCCAAAAGATACTCTCCCAGCTTTTTGTATGTATTATAATCGGCACATTTAAATTCAATGGTATCTTTGCCAATCATTTTTGCATTTTCAAAAGCCAAAGAAATCTGCTCCACATTTACCGATGTAAAATATAATCCTTCTTTGACATAATAATTTTCTGATGTTTTATCACAAATGGGAAGTATTGCAAAATTATCGATTACATGTGTAATTTCAAGCTCTTTGGTCGTTATATTCAGATAATCGTAATTAATGCCGCCCGATGCAATCGAAAGCGAATTCTCAAGGTATGAAGAATCGCCCCAGGTGCAGTCAATGTAATAATACGCACCGTTACACTTAACTATATTCCATGCATGCCCTTCATTATTGCCTACATATCCGACAACCAGGGCGCTTTGTATGCCTAGACTTGATGATAAATACTGAAACGCTTTGGCGTACCCCTGGCAAACAGATTTTCCATAAATAAACACAGATAAAATATTTTGATTTTCCTTTGCATTCAAATCATATTCAGTGTTATAGATTATAAACTCATAGGTATACCTTATCTTTGTATAATCATCGGCTTTATTATCAATGCCTTTAAGAAAAGCTGTCCTGTAATCTTTAACCAGTTTCATATAGTCATCAGCTTCTTTTTTGGACATGGTATACACCGGTGTAAATTCTATTTTTACTACATCCTCATCATATGTATATTTTGTAAACATATAACCGTTTGTATAGAAAATATCCGGATGGTCTCCCATTACACAGTTAAATGCATAATCTATATCATCAGGGTTAATCGAGCATAAGTAAAAAGATTCGTTAAAATTCTTGAGAGAGATGTAAATTTCTAGATAAAGCTGTTTTAAAGAAGGAGCAATTTGATCATAATAAAACAAACCGCTGCATTCTTTGTTGGCATTATTGATATTTAATTCATTCAAACCTGAATCAAGTCTGTTTTGCCAGTCTTCATCAGACAAAAGAGCATCAACTTTAAGCTCACCCAAATCGGTAACAATAATCTCATGTTCATTATCGGAATTATTTAACTTTTCAAGCTGAGTTTCTTTGGCGGTAACAGCCATTTCCGTCAAAGAATTAACTGTTCCCGAATTATTCTTTTTATTTGAATCAGAGCCTGAAGACCCTAATTTATCAAAATCAATATGGTCGCTTATAAAAGATGTATCATCTTCAAGTTTCTTGTCGATAAAAAACGAAGCACCTATGAGAAGTGCAACAATTAAAATCAAAGCGCCAATCAAAAAATAAATTTTTTTCATTTAATTCTTTCCAAATTCAGATAAAACAAGATCCTTGTTTCTGTCTAGTGTCATTCCAATGCTCCACTCATTTACAAATAAAAGGAGCGGATTTCCCTTCATGTCTTTAACTTTCTTCATATCGGATGTGCCGCTTAATTTGGCAACATCAATTTCATCTTTATTGTCAATCCATCTGATATATTCATAAGGAAGATTATCCATCCTGATTTCGACATTGTATTCATTCTCAAGTCTGTATTTCAAAACTTCGAACTGAAGCACGCCGACAACTCCGACGATAATTTCTTCCATGCCTGTATTAAACTCCTGGAATACCTGAATGGCACCTTCCTGAGCTATCTGGTTGATACCTTTCATGAACTGTTTTCTCTTCATGGTATCCATCTGTCTGACTCTTGCAAAGTGTTCAGGAGCAAATGTAGGAATTCCTTCGTAATTAAATTTTTTGGAGGCTACGGTAAGCGTGTCACCTATCGAAAAGATGCCGGGATCGAATACGCCGATAATATCTCCGGCATACGCCGTATCGAGTATCTTTCTGTCATCAGCCATAATCTGCTGAGGCTGTGAAAGACGCATGGATTTGCCGCCCTGCATGTGATAGACTTCCTTGGATGCATCAAATTTGCCGGAGCAAATTCTCATAAACGCAATTCTGTCTCTGTGAGCTTTGTTCATATTCGCCTGTATTTTAAATACAAAAGCCGAAAATTCATTTTCAAGAGGATCGATAATTCCGATATCACTTTGTCTCGGAAGCGGAGTTGTAGACATCGAAAGGAAATTGTTTAAAAAGATTTCCACACCGAAATTCGTTAGTGCCGATCCGAAAAATACAGGAGTAAGTTTGCCGTCTCTTACCTTTTTCAAATCAAATTCGGCAGCAGCTCCGTCAAGAAGCTCTATTTCATCTTTTAATGTGGAATATGCCTCTTCTCCTATTGCTTCTTTGAGTTCATCCTCAAATTGCATATCTATTTCCCAGGATTTACCTTCCTTGGTTCCTTTTTCGGTATCCGAGAACATAACAACCTTTTCATTATGTCTGTCATAGACTCCCTTAAATCCTTTTCCTGAACCGATAGGCCAGTTAACGGGGCATGTAGCGATACCAAGTTCATTTTCTATTTGATCAAGCAATTCAAAGGTATCAAGTGCATCTCTGTCCAGTTTATTGATGAATGTAAAAATAGGGATTCCTCTCATGCCGCAGACTTTAAAAAGTTTACGTGTCTGTGCTTCAACACCTTTGGATGCATCAATTACCATTACAGCCGAATCGGCAGCCATAAGCGTTCTGTATGTATCTTCGGAGAAATCCTGGTGACCGGGAGTATCAAGGATATTTACGCAATATCCGTCATATTCAAACTGAAGTACCGAAGAAGTTACGGAAATACCTCTTTCCTTCTCAATTTCCATCCAGTCGGATACAGCATGCCTTGCTGTAGCTTTTCCTTTAACCGAACCGGCTAAATTAATAGCACCTCCGTAAAGTAAGAACTTTTCCGTAAGAGTCGTTTTACCGGCATCGGGATGCGATATAATTGCAAATGTTCTTCTTCTGTTTATTTCTTTATCAAAATTTCCCATAATTAATAAATCTCTTTCAAATTATATTTAATATAGGTTTACATAAAATATCCCTATATTAATCAGCATACCGATAAATCATACTATTTTTCACTTATTTTTTCAAGACAAACGAGCCTTATCAATACTTTTACGAAGTACTAAAGTCTTTATATGCTTGATCGATACAGAAAAAGGTGGTAAAAAACCACCTTTAATTCTTGGGATCTTAGTTTATCATACTTACACCGTCTGTATTTCCGGGCACGCCAAGGAGCGATAAAACAGAGGCTCCGATATCGGCAAATGTCTCGCGTGTGCCCATATTAAGGGGCTTAATATTTTTACCGTAACAAATAAACGGAATATATTCTCTGGTATGATCGGTGGTCTTAGTGAATCCCGGATCGCATCCGTGATCGGCCGTAATCATAAAGCAGTCATCATCTCCCAGCTTGGAGATTAATTCTGGAAGCCTCTCGTCAAAGTAAGCCAAAGCCTTCGCATAACCGTCTATGTCTCTTCTGTGACCGTATAACATATCAAAATCAACAAGATTGGTAAAGCATAATCCGTTGAAATCTCTCTCCATCCAATTAAGCGTTTTGCTAATACCGTCTTCGTTTGATTCGGTATAAACATAATCCGTAATACCGCTTCCTGCAAAAATATCATAAATCTTGCCTATCGATAATACATCTTTACCCGCATTCTTAAGTATATTAAGGATCGTATCCTTTGGCGGAACAAGCGAGAAATCATGGCGATGAGGAGTCCTGTAATAATTGCCGCTCTCTCCGAGAAACGGTCTTGCAATTACTCTTCCCACGCCATGTTCGCCCTGTAGAATCTCTCTTGCAATCCTGCAATACTCATATAACTTTTCCAGAGGAACGACTTCTTCATGAGCTGCAATCTGAAATACCGAATCGGCGGATGTATATACAATCAAAGCGCCGGTTTTTACGTGTTCGTCACCGTAATCATTTATTACTTTGGTTCCCGAATACGTGGCATTAACAATCGCTTTTCTTCCCGTTCTTTTTTCGAATTCTTCGATTACTTCTTTAGGAAAACCTTTCGGATATGTAGGCATGGGTTTTGGCGATACTATTCCGGCAATCTCCCAATGTCCGATGGTAGTATCCTTGCCCATGGACTTTTCTCTCATTCTCGCAATCAATGCTTCAGGTGAATTTACCTTTTCTCCGACTGTTACCCCATCTATATTAAAAAGTCCCATCTTACCCATATTGGGCATATTAAAAAACTTGCTTGTAGCACATGAAGCTATGGTATTGGAACCAACATCTCCGAACTTATCGGCATCAGGTTCTTCACCTATTCCAAAACTGTCCAAAACAATAAGAAATACTCTTTTCATAATTACCCCCTAATTATCTCTTATATACTCTTTTATTTTATCATAGGATTCATTTGCAAAAAAGATATTTCGAAAGATTAAAAGCATTAAAAAAAGCTGCAGAAAACCTGCAGCTTTAATCATTGTATATTTATTTTAGACATCCTTGATAGAGAAGCTCATTCTTCCCATCTTGTCCTTACCCATGCACTTAACTGTTACTTTGTCGCCAAGTGTAAGTACATCTTCAACATGCTCGATACGATTCTTGGCAATCTTGGAAATGTGAACCATTCCTTCCTTGCCGGGAGCAAA
>DFEM01000088.1 GCA_002369155.1 Lachnospiraceae bacterium UBA3802
CCCTCTATGAAATGAAGATATGAATTCTTTTCTATAATAATGAGGGTATGCTCGAACTGTCCCGCGCTCTCGGCGTTAAGTCTGAAATACGACTGAAGGGGAATATCCACCTTTACGCCCTCGGGAACGTATACAAAAGAGCCACCCGACCAGACCGCACCGTGAAGTGCCGCGAATTTGTGGTCAGTGGGAGGAACGAGCTTCATGAAATGCTTTTCTATCATTTCCGAAAATCTCGGATTCCTCATCGCAGTTTCAAGGTCGGTATATACAACACCCTGTTTTTCAACCTCGGATCTTAAATTATGATATACGATTTCCGAATCATACTGCGCTCCGACTCCCGAGAGAGATTCTCTCTCAGCCTGTGGAATGCCGAGTCGCTCAAAAGTTTTCTTAACATCCTCGGGTACGTCTTCCCATTTATTTCTCATTTTTGCCTTGGGACGAATATATGTTACAATCCTGTCCATATCGAGGCCTTCGATGGAAGGACCCCACTGAGGCATTCTCTGTTTATGAAACAATTCAAGAGATTTTTGTCTGATATTTCTCATCCACTCGGGATCGTTCTTTTCTTTTGAAATCTCATCTATTAAATCCGCACCGATTCCGCGTCCCAGAATATCCTCTTCGTCTTCCTTGAAGCGAAAATCATAGATGCTTTCGTCGATGTCTTTTACATATGTCTTTTCTTTCATGTTATTATCCGCTTTTTCTTTTCTCTTAATTACTTAATGAAGTCTTCGAATCCCTTTTCGTTAATTTGGTTAACAAGTTCGGGACCTTCCGTTTTTACTATCTTTCCGTCAAAAAGAATGTGTGTTTTATCCACATTGAGATTGTCAAGTATCCTTGTGCTGTGGGTAATGATTAAAAGGGTTCCGCCGTTTTTCTGGAATTCCTTTACACCTTCCGATACTGTTTTTACGGCATCGACATCGAGTCCCGAATCGGTTTCGTCCAATATTGCGAGTTTGGGATTAAGCATAAGAAGCTGGAAAATCTCCGCTTTCTTCTTTTCTCCGCCGGAGAATCCCACATTCAAATCCCTGTCCGCATAGGATTCGTTCATATTTAAAAGTTCGCATACGGCCTTGGTCTTTTTCTTGAAATCCCAAAGTTTAATATGTGTCTTAGTGCCCTGTTCAAGCGCACTTCTTACAAAGTTTCCGAGCGAAATTCCGGGAACGGCAATGGGATCCTGAAAAGATAAAAAAATGCCCTTTTGGGCTCTCTTGTCTGTGGATTCTTCTGTTATATCCTCATCTTCGAAAAAGATTTTTCCCTCTTTAACTTCGTATTTCGGATCATTCATTATCGCATGTCCGAGAGTTGATTTTCCTGCACCGTTCGGTCCCATTAAGACATGAGTCTCACCCTGCTTAATTTCAAGGTCAACACCCTTTAATATGTCTTTTTCTCCGACCGATACATGTAAATTTTCTATTTTTAATAAGCTTTGCATGACTGGCTCCTTTTCTTTTAATTCCTCTAGTAATATAAACCTATCTGCCTACTTAGTCAATAGGTAAAAGATAAAGAAAAAACAGACTGCTTTCGCAATCTGCCTTTCTTAAAATGCTTTTATTCTTATTTTTCGTAGCTGAATGTCTGTAAAAATCTCTTTAATCTGTCGGTTTGCGGATTGTCAAAGAAATCATTCGGCGCTCCTTCTTCGACTATTTTTCCTCCCTCCAAAAAGATTACTCTGTCGGCAACCGCTTTGGCAAATGCCATCTCATGAGTGACGATAAGCATCGTTCTTCCTTCCTTGGCAAGAGAAAGCACTACGTCCAATACCTCTCTTACCATTTCGGGATCGAGTGCCGCGGTAATCTCATCCAAAAGCAAAACTTCGGGATGCATGATGAGCGCTCTGACTATCGCCACCCTCTGCTTTTGTCCGCCGGAAAGTTGTCTCGGATAATTGTCTTTTTTTGACAAAAGACCGACTCTGTCCAGAAGCTTTAAGGCTTCTTCCTCAACCTCCGCTTTTTTCCTCTTTTTTACCGTAATCGGAGCCAGCGTAATGTTTTGGAGAATTGTCTTATGAGGGAACAAATCATAGCTTTGGAAAACCATTCCGATTTTTTCCCTGGTTTTGCTCATGTTCTTTTTATTGGAGCTTACCTTTTCCCCGTCAAGGAAAATCTCGCCTTCCTCTATTTCTTCTAGGCCGTTAAGACATCTTAAAAATGTACTTTTGCCGCAACCCGAAGGTCCGACGATTACCACAACCTCGCCCTTTTTTACCGATAATGAGAGATTGTTTATAACCGAGATGTCTTCAAATCTTTTACTTAAATTTTCTACTCTTAAAATCTCTTCCATTTTACTTCTCCCATTTTTTCTCAAGGTATTTGGACAGGCAGCTTATCGGATAGCAGGCTATGAAATACAAAAGGAATATCGTGGCAAATATGCCGAAGGCCGCATTCGGCGAACTCTTTCTGTTGGCCTCGATAATCTGCTGCCCTACTTTAAGCACTTCCACGATACCGATCATCATGACAAGGCTGGTGGTTTTAATCATTCTTGTTATTAAATTTATCGAAAGCGGAATAAGGCGTCTTATTATCTGCGGAATGATTACGTGAAAATACGTCTGTCTCGTGTTCATCCCAAGCGCCATGCTGCTTTCGTATTGAATTTTGTCTATGCCCGAGAGAGCACCTCTTACAAGATCCGACATTTCGGCCGTTCCCCAGAAAGAGAATACGATGATGGCCGATATTTCCGCCGAAAGGTTGATTCCGAGGACCTTGGTCGCTCCGAAATAAACGATGAAAAGCAATACCATCTGCGGCATTATTCTTACAATCTCAAGATAAACTCTGGAAATTGCGTTTATTACCGGATTTTTCAAAGTCATGAGCGCACCGAGTATTATTCCGAGCACTATGCTTATCGCAACGGAAATAAGGCTTATGTACATGGCCACGCCCAATCCTCCGAGGAGGCGAAGCATGTTATTTCCTTTTAATAAAACTTCAAATCCCATTTATTTCACCTGACTAATTTCCGAACATTTTGAATCTGGTCTTTTTCTCGACAAAGCTTCCTAAAATCGATACGGGAAGCAGCATAATCACATAGAAAACAACCAGCATCACAAGACATTCAGTTGTATTGTAATAAAGCCCGATTAAATCTTTGGCCGTAAACATCAAATCCATAAGGCTTATCGCCGAAAACACACTGGTCTCTTTAAGAAGGAAAATAAGATTCGCAACAACTGCGGGAACGCTTAAGGTAAATGCCTGCGGCAGAATTACCGATGTAAAAAGCCTTCCTTTGGTCATGCCGAGCGCAAGGCTGCTTTCCGTCTGTGAAAGAGGGACCGCATCGAGACCGCTTCGGAAACTTTCGGTCATATAACTTCCTCCGAGAAGCCCCAGTCCTATTGCGCCGCAGGCTTCCGCCGAGATGGAAATTCCGATTTTGGGAAGACCGAAATATACAAAGAAAAGCTGCACAAGAAGAGGCGTGTTTCTGAAAAGCTCCACATATACTTTGACTATTGCGGAGAGTACCGGAATCTTAAAATGCAGTATAAACGCCGAAATCACCCCTATCCCGAGGGAAAGGGCGATTCCGATCCATCCTATTTTGATTGTCAGCAAAAATGCCTTGAAATACAAAGGCAGATAATCCCTAATAACTTCAAAATTCATGTTAATGTTTCCTGTGATCTATTCTTTTCGAGGCATAAGTTCCGAGATTCTGTATTATCTGGAATATTACGATAAGAAGCACTACCGTTACGATCATGATATCCGTCTTCCATCTGTAATATCCGTATCTTACCGCAATATCTCCGAGTCCGCCTCCGCCGACCGTTCCGCTCATTGCCGAGTATCCAAGCAGCAATCCCGTAGTAATCGTAAATCCGGTAAAAAGCGAGGTCTTGGCTTCAACCAAAAGCACTTTGAATATAATCTGAAGATTGCTTGCTCCCATAGCCTTCGCCGCTTCGATAACTCCGGTATCCACCTCATTTAACGATGCCTCGACTACTCTTGCAATGTAGGGTGCGGCACAAATGACAAGCGGAACGATAGTTGCGGTTGAGCCATAACTTTTTCCTACTATCAGTCTTGTAAAAGGAATAAGTAAAATCAGCAATATCAAAAACGGAATACTTCTTATGATATTGCAGATAAAATCACCCGTTCTGTATATAAAAGGATTGGGTCGAAGTCCCTTGGCGCTTGTAACATAAAGCACGATTCCAAGCGGAAGTCCCAGCAGATATCCGACAATCGTTGAACCGAGTGTCATATAAAGGGTATCTCTTATACCTTCCAAAATCATTATTATGACTTTTGAATCCCAAAATGTAAATATACCTTTAAAGAAGTCTAACATATTTATCTCCAATTTATTCAGTCACATTCCAAATCCGGAATTAATTTATATCTCTTCGCTTATCTCCGATACCGCAAGTCCGTTTGCCTTAAGATATTCGATAATGTCCTCGGCAATTCCTTCTTCTTCGGGGAGTGCCAAAACCATCTCTCCTCTGGCTTTTCCTCCGACATTTTTGGTATCTGCCTTCAGGATGTTAACAGGTGTTTTAAACTTAAGAATCATATTGGAAATGACAGGCTCGTATGCGGAATTTTCCTTGAAAACGATTCTTATTTTCCTCTTTGTATTAAGGCTCTCGACCGGTTTATAGGTTATTTCCTTGCCCGAGAGAAGCTCTCTTGCCGCATCCGATGAAGGGTTTTCGAATATCTCATCAACCGATCCGACTTCTGCCAGATTACCGTTATCTATGATTGCCACATTTTTACAAACCTGTGTAACCACCGACATCTGATGCGTGATGATGATTATGGTTATTCCGAGAGTTTCGTTTATTTCTTTTAAGAGCCTTAATATCGAATCCGTCGTCTGAGGATCGAGTGCCGATGTGGCTTCATCGCAAAGAAGAATGTTCGGCTTGCTCGCAAGGGCTCTGGCTATTGCAACTCTTTGTTTCTGACCGCCCGATAACTGCGAAGGATATGCTTTCTCTTTATCCGTTAAATTGACGGTTTTTAAGAGTTCCTTGGCACGTTTCCTTGCCTCTTTTTTCTTTACTCCCGCAATTTCAAGAGGGAAACAGATATTATCGAGCACGTTTTTTTGTTCAAGGAGATTGAAATTCTGGAAAATCATTCCGATTTCGCGGCGTTTGATTCTCAATTCTCTTTCGCTTAATAACGAAAGATCGACATCGTCAATATAAACGGTGCCGTTAGTGGGTTTCTCCAGGTAATTTATCGATCTGACAAGCGTACTTTTCCCGGCGCCGGACATACCGATGATTCCGAATATGTCTCCTTTTTCGATAGATAAATTGATATCGTTTAAGGCAGTAACCTTATGACCTTTTATTTCAAATATTTTAGTCAGATTTTTTATCTCTATTTCGCTCATTTTTTTCTCCGATTCGGAAACTTTTATAAAAGACAAAACGAAATTTCTCCGTTTTGCAAAATTCGGACGAAGGTTTTGAAGCCTCCGTCCGTCGATCAGCCTGTTAAGGTATAATAATTATTTTTCGTAGAAGATAACTGCACCGTCATATTTGTCTTCAATGAATTTCTTGATATCATCGGATCTTAATACTTTTACGAGTGCCTGAATCTTTTCGCTGTTTTCGTTTCCTTCAAGAACGGTAACGATATTAACGTAAGTCTTTGCGGCTTCTGAATCGCTTGCTTCGTATGCAATTGAATCTTTTCCTACCGAGTAACCTGCTTCAAGTGCGTAGTTACCGTTTAAGATTACGTATTCAACTTCGTTTACGACTCTTGCAACCTGAGCTGCTTCAAGTTCTACAAATTCAATGTTCTTGGGGTTGTCTACTACATCGTTAACTGTAGCTGTAAGACCAACACCGTCTTTTAATGTGATGATTCCGTTGTCCTGAAGGAGTAAAAGTGCTCTTGCTTCGTTTGTTGTATCATTGGGAATTGCAATCTTGTCTCCGTCTGCGAGTTCATCAAGTGTTGCTTTCTTTCCGGGATAAATTCCGAAAGGCTCATAGTGGATTTCGCCTGCTACAACAAGGTGTGTACCCTGCTCTTCGTTGAAGCTGTTAAGATAAGGAACGTGCTGGAAGTAGTTTGCATCAAATTCACCGGATTCTACTACAAGGTTGGGCTGTACATAATCATCAAATTCAACAACTTCAAGTTTGTAACCGTAATTTTCAAGGATCTTGCCTGCTTCTTCAAGAATCTCTGCATGAGGAACAGGTGTAGCTGCAATCTTGATTGTCTCGCCGTTTCCGTTGGGAATATCCAAAGCATCAACTGCTGCTGTTTCTGCTGCATCTGAGTTGGCAACCTTTCCGCCTTCTACTACAAGTGTGTTCTCGTATTCTGCGCCGTATGTTCCGATAAGTGTTGCTTCATAATCTGCATGGAAGAAATTCTCTTCACCAAGCTTTACTGTCTCTTCGTTTAACCAGTTTGCAAGTGAATCGTTGCCCTTTGATACTGCGGGAGCGATTGTATCCTGGCTTCCGAGTGAAGGAATACCTACAACATATCCGGGATTCTCGATTGCGTAGGCAATAACTTCTGTGTTGTCATTTGCCCAAGCAACGCCTGTTCCGTTTTCAAAAGATGTCTTTGCTGTTGCATATGTATCAAACTTCTGAAGCTTGATGTCGGGATAGTTCTTTTCAAGATATGTCTCTGCTGTTGTGCCAGAGATTACGATTACCTGGTCGTCAGCACCGATTTCGGAAAGGTCTGTGATAACTGCATCTTCGGGTGATACAACACCGAGTGCCACGTTCATGTAAGGAAGAGTGAAATCAACTTTCTCTGCTCTTTCTTCCGTTACGGTAAAGTTGGCAAGTACGATATCTACCTTACCTGTTTCAAGATATTCAACTCTGCTGGCTGCCTCTGTTGATACGTAGTTGATTTCAACTCCGAGGTCCTGTCCGATTCTCTCTGCAAAGTAAACATCATAGCCCTGATATTTACCGTTCTCATCTACATAACCGAACGGATTCTTGTCGGAGAAAACTCCGATGTTGATTTTGCCGCTCTCTTTAATCTCATCAAGTGTTCTGTATACTTTAGCGGTTTCGTTGGGTGTGCTTACATTATTTCCGTTTCCGCCTGCTGCCGTGTTTGCGCAGCCTGTAAGCGATGCCACCGTAAGTCCCGCTGCAAACAATCCTGTTACCAATTTTCCTAAAAAGTTCTTTTTCATGATCTTAAATCCTCTTTTCTTAAAATGATTTTCAATAATTACCTTGTTACCGTTTTTCATGCCCTGCTTTGCAAAATAAAAAGCCCGGGATTTTAACCTCCCGAGCCGATTTAACGTTTGATCTAAAGACAAACTATTGCGTACAGGTGCATGACAAATGAGCCAAACACCCGGTTTTCATACAAGCCCGGGAGAAAAGCATTCGACAACAACACATACACATACACATGTAATTATTGAAATACGTTCTCATTTTGTCATGTCTCCTTTCAATTCGATAGTCGATACTATAAACCTACCAACTTAGTATGTCAATAGTTTTTTTAAAAATTTTTTTATTTTCTTCTTTGATGAATTTTGATAATCAGGAAAACGCCCATTACAAAAGCCGCCACAAATCCCACAAAACCAAGGGCCGGAATGCCTAAAATCTGGGGCTGCATGTTGGTCGTACAAATCATGCTCGAACTTATAATCATCGATGCCATTATGATACAAAGAATCATGTCGCCGACCAGAATCTCGACTCTGTTCATTAAAGATTCAAATCCGACAGGCTCGATATTGATCTTGGTCTGGCCTTTAATGACGGATTTCATCATGTCAGCGGAAAGAGACGGAATCGTTAAGGATTTCTTTGCCGAATCGTAGACCGCTTTGGCATCCCCAATCATCTCCTGTTTGAGATCAAAGCCTTCAAGCATATCCTGCATTACTTTTCCGGAGAAAAGCTCTGCCATATTGACATCGACATTTAATTTGGTTACAACACCTTCTATCGTAATAAGGGCTCTGACCAACATTGAAAAGCCCTTTGGAAGCGATATTCCGTGATTGCCCGCAAGCTCAACGACTTCCGATAAAAGTTCTCCGAGGTTTAAATCCTCAAGACTCATGGAACAGTAACGATCCATCATATCGTCAATGTCGTTAAAGAGTGCGGGGTGGTTTATTTCCTTTGTCGGTTTGCCAAGGGAAATTACGGCATTTTTCATAAGATTTACATCTTTTTGAACTACAGCGGCAATGGCCGTTTTTAAGATGTTTTGTTCTTTCTTGCCGAATCTTCCGACCATTCCCCAGTCAAGCCAGACGATTTTTCCGTTTAAAATCTCCAGATTTCCCTGGTGAGGATCTGCATGGAATAATCCGTCATCGAGAACCTGCTTTAAGAAGTTGTTAACAAGTTTTGTCGCAACTTCTTTTCTGTCATATCCCTCTTTATCCAGTTTTTCGAGGTTTCCGATTGAAAAGCCGTCGATGAAGCTCATGGTCATGACTCTTTGAGTTGTATAAGCCTCTTCGATAATCGGACATGTAACATAGTTGATACCTTCCATGTTACGTGCGAATTCCATGGTTGTTTCCGCTTCGATACGAAAATCGAGTTCATTTATCGAAACTTCTTTCAATTCTTCAACCAGCATATTGAAATCCACGGTCTGGTTAACCGGAGATATCTTGGCAATCCTTGCGGCTTTGGAAAGAAGGGCAAAATCCTTCATCATCATATCTGCCACGTAGGGACGCTGAACTTTAATAACCACTTTTCGCCCGTCGGGAAGTACTGCCGCATGTACCTGAGCTATCGAAGCGCTTCCCAAAGGCTTTTCGTCTATGGATTTAAAGAGTTCTCCTATCGGCTTGCCGAGTTCGTTTTCGATTTCTTTTTTAATGGTATCGATATCGAGAGGTTTAACATCCGCTCTTAATTTTTCGAGTTCCTCGCAGTATTCCTTCGGAAGGAAGTCCCCTCTCGAACTCATGATCTGACCGATTTTTATAAATGTCGGACCGAGATCTTCAAGTATGTGTCTTAAATTTTCGGGTGTTAACCCGTTTTTTACTATATTGTGTTTCCTGATTACGCTTAATATCTCTTCGAGACGTTTGGTCTCATCAAACATCTCGCGGGGGATGCTTCTTAACTTCATTTCGGTCTTAGTCATTTGACGCACCTCCCTTTTTATTTAAATTATTATCAGGTTCTTCGGATGTATGTATTCCGACTTTTCTGCTTCCGTCTTCATTTTTTACAGCTTCAAAAGAAACCTCTCTTGATCCGTACTCCGGATTCTTTTCAAGGCCCAGGTCTCTTGAGACAACTTTTCCGTCTTCATCTTTAACGGCATTGTAATAGAAGGTTTTTCCGTTTCCTAAATCAATTGTATTGTCTTCTTTTTCCCTCTCTTTTCGTCTCCTTAGGATTTCTTCGCGATTGCCGTTGTAAAGGAGTTCTTCATTGTCAACCGCTCCGACTCCCATTATCGCACTGCCTCTTTTTAGTAAATCTTTTACTTCCTCATTTTGTTCGTCTATGGTTCCCAGTCCGGCAAGTATAATCTTTTTGGTCACATCAGTTACCATGCTCATTATAAATCACCTTCTTTTATATATTTTTCAAAGCCAGATTGCTTCGCTTATTGCCTGTCTAACATTTGAATCATTGATTACCGCAAGTTTCGATAAATACCAGGCTCTGTCTTCTTTGCTTAATTCTTCAAAGTCGGTGCTTTCATCGTATTTAAGAGTGCATCCCAATTGATCAATCTCTCCGATTTTGGCTTCGGCAATCCATATTTTCTCCTGCCACTCCTTTTTCTTGGCATTTAAAATAAGATCGATATCATCCTTAGAGTATTTCCCGGAAAAAAGAATCTGAATTTCCTTTAGCGAAAAACCCATATCCTTCCATTCCAAAAGAGCCTCCACATCCTTGACCTGATCGGGAGAATAATATCTGTAACCGGTCTCTTCATCCACTTTTACGGGTTTGATAAGCTCCATTTTTTCATATACTCTCAGAGCCTTGGTCGATATCCCCGAAAAATCCGCCAGTTCTCCTATTTTAAGCAATACCTCATCCATTGTTTTCGCCCCCGATAATCTCATTTATTCTTCTGACTCCGACAATACTTGCATTCATATTGTTGACAGATGAGTATATGCAGTTAACACTCCTTACCGTTTCGGAACGATACTGCGTCATTTTGGTCAGTCCGGCCAAATCTGTTTTATCTTCTTCAATTATATCACTTCCCCTGAACAATAAAAGCAGATATCCGAGCATTCCAGAAAAAGCATAAAGTGCATTGCATATGCACATTCTATTGTGGGCTTTCATGTTTTCTTTTAGAATATTAAGACTTTGTTTTTCGATTTTTTCATATACAAATTCTTTCGCATCATACACCGAAAGCAGGCTTTTTTCTTTTAAGCTCACCTCGATCCAGTCTGTGTATTTTACGAGTGTTTTTTTTGCTCTCTCTTTAAAAAAAGTTATTTTTCTTGAAATCACCATTACATTTAAAAAGAAAAAAGGCAAAAGGCAGCATATTCCGATTACATAGAGCTCGACATTTAAAAAAATCATTATTATCGAAGAAAGCACAAGATTTACGAGTGCGATTACCATGTGCATGTAATTTAAGGGGGAAGTCAGGTAAGCGCATGCGTTGTCGACATCGTTGTTAAGAGCGGTAAACCAATCGCCTTTGCTTTCCTCGGACATCTCCCTCGGGCTTAAATCAAGGATTTTTTCATATATTTTTTTTCTCAGCTTCGTCTGTAAAAGAACCGTGGTTTTAACGGCGATCGTGCTCCAGATGCTCATGTTGTATCCAAAAAGAAGAGCCGACAAGGCGAAAAACAAAACAACATTAAACCAAAGATTTTCCTTTTGGTTTTGCCGAATCATATGAATAAAGCACTGCATGAGATTTGCTTTTATTACGGAATTTAAAATGTCAAAAGGGGAGCGAAGAATCAGCATGATCAAAAACATTTTCCATACTCCGCAGACTTTTAGCATTTTTATTACTTCTTTATTCATATATCCTTCCCCCGCCGATCTTTAAAATGCGATGGTACCCTTTTAACAAATCCGTTTGGTGAGTCACATGGATAACACTCTTTTCGTCAGTAAGTGTTTCGAGCGCTTCCATGACATCCTTGATTGTGTCTTTATCCAAAGAAGAAGTCGGTTCGTCAAGAAGAATGATATCAGCGTCTTTGGCGATTGCACGCGCTATGGCAATTCTTTGAGCCTGACCGCCCGACAATTCATCGGCTCTTTCGCCAAGGTAGGTATCGATACCTTCAGGTAATGAATCAGTCCATAAATCAAGGCGGGTGGCTTTTATGATTTCATCCATTCGCTCCTTTTTTATCTCCTTTCCGAGAGCAATGTTTTCCCTGATTGTAAGGGGCATTATCATGGCGTCCTGCATTACCATCGAAATTTTCTTCATGATTTTTGCCGGGTCGCTTTCACTGTCGACTTCGAGTGTCCCCGAAGAAGGAGTAAGAAGACCTGCCAGAAGCTTTAAAAAAGTGCTTTTCCCGCTCCCGCTTTCTCCGATAATCCCGATATGCTCACCTTTTTTAAAAGAGAAACTTTGATTGTCGAGAATTATTCTGTCTTTATAAGAAAATGTTATGTTTTGTCCGATTATGATATCTTTATTATCTTCTTTGTTCATGATGTACCTCGTGGAAAATAATTTTTTTCTTTCCCCTGTTATGTTCTTTTATCAAACATCACACCTTGATAAGTGGATCAGAAAACTTTTCATTGATACCGCCCAGGAAGGCAGGTTCATCAAAGTTATTAAAAGGGTTCCAGTCATATTTAAAAAGATTATCAGACCGCCCAGGCTAAGCATCCCTTTCCAGATAAGAATCGCTCCTGCCGCAAACAATACAAGAAGAGGTGTCTGCGAAAGGATTCCCGATAACGAATTGCAGACTGCGCTGACTCTTTCTTTTTTGGTTTCAACTTCTGCCCATTCGTTAAGTTCTTTTTCAAAACGGTTTTTGAAAAACTCCTTGGCATCGAAAACGTTTACAACATCAAATCCCGTTATCAGAGAATACGCCGTTTTGTTAAATACAATCTTTTTATTCATTGATGCGTTAACCAGCGGATTGATTTTTTGTCCGAGGAATCTTCCCGCGATACATACAATAATCATCGGAATCAGGATTATCAGGGTTAAAAACGCATTTTCAAAAAGAAGAAAAAAAAGCGCAAGTATCCCGGAAAGCGCCATGGAGAAAATGTCAAACAATGTATTGCTCAAATATTCCGAAGACTGGGATAATTCATTCTGCACTTTGGACATTGCCTCGAAAGCTCCTTTTTCATCCGATGCCCCATCGGAAGAGAGCAGATTTTTTATAAAATCCATTCGAAGGGTATGAGCCATCTTTTCTGCCGTAAATCTGCTTATCAGATTGCTTGAATATATGAATGCGACACTGATTAGCAAAATGACTCCCATCGTTAAAAGAAGCCTTACGGACAAACCTTCTCTTTGGGCTATCGAATCAATGATTTTTCCAACATATATCGTCCAGACAAACTGCGATATTATCGACAGAAATGTTAATATAATCGTCAAGACGGCCAATATTGCGTTTTTCTTAATCAGTCTTTTGAAAACTTTCAAATCATCACCTCTACTCTTTGTTAATTTGAGCATAAACTATGTCCCAGGGACAAAGTCAAGGCGCAAATAAAAAAGACATCCGAAAATGTCTCGCAATTACTGCAATTGCAGACTTTTCGGATGTCGAATAATCCTTTTTTAAGTTATTGAAATTGTGCCGGCCCCTGTTTTTTTTGATGCAAATAAGCCCCGGCTTTTATTCTTCACTGCTCATGGATTTCGCGAATGCGCCAAACGATTTTGCCATGTCAGCGATGTTTATTTCATCAAACCAGCCAAAACTTGTCGTATATCCTGCTTCGCCTTTTACTCCGCCCAAAATACCGTAATACTTCGTGGAGGTTATTTCTTCCCCTTTATCATTAAAGTATTTAGTTTCGTTTTCACTTGACTCCATGGAACAGACTTTTTCAAGTACGACGGTATTAATCTGTATGCTCATCAGATAATACTGTGTCAGAACTCTGCCTTCCCCATTGTCATACTCTCCGAAAACAAGATAATCATATTCATCCTGGTATTTGTTCCATAATTTTAATGATGGACTTTCTTCAACCTTATACAAGGTCAGAGGCGCAGGTGCAATATCGGCGTTTAAAAGATTTTTGTCATTGATCTTCTCAACACCGCCGTCTTCGGTTGTTTCATAGATGGCTGTAAAAGGAGCGTTATCCTCGATTGAAAATCCGGATACAATTATCTCAGGATACCCGTCCATATCAAGATCCGTCACAGCATAGCGGCACTCATCCGCATTCCAGATTTCCGCGTTATTAAAAAGCACCGAAACCGGATGAACATATCTTACATCAATTCCGGACCATACCTCCTCATCTGCAAGATAAAAGTTTTTTCCTTCATACTTAAAGGATTTTTTATCCTCAGACATTTCAAAACTGAATTCGTAATATGCTCCCCAGCCATTGGGTGATTCAAAAGCCGTAATAACGTTTTCTTCGTTTGTTGGCTGCGAATAACTTATGCCGGGACACTCGGTATACATATCTTCCCCGGCATCATAATAAAGGAATGTGCGCTTCCCGTCGCTTTCGGTTAAATCAAAATAATCCCCGTCATCGCTTATCCACATGCCTTTAAGGATATTTTCATATATTTCATTGCTTTGAGCTGCCCTCTCTTTTGCTCTTTCGGCTGCTTCATATGCATTTTGTGCCTGCTGCCTTTGTTCCTCCAAAGTGTAATATTTTTCTTTGTCTCCCTTATATTCATCCCAGCCTAAATCATCAGCCCAATAGCACCAGATTGTCGCGTACTTATCGGAATCAAGATATCTGAAATAAACTTCATACCAATTGGTATGAGCCGACAAAGCCGTTATATTTTCAGGTTTGTCGGAATACAAAATCAATTTATTGTTTTTATTCTCTTCTTTTGACCAGTTTCCCAAACTTTCGCAATAAAATGAAATGTTTTCCAGATCTCGGGAATTAAAATATATTTCAACTCTGTCCTCATAATACACAGTCTTTTTTATATACAAATTATCACAATGCTTGATATCATCCACATTGTAGTTATATGTACTGACTTTCTTCCCGCAGCCCGCCATAAACAACATGCTTAAAAGTATGGCAGTCATATAAAAGAATCCTTTTTTCATATCGCTTGCCCCCATCAGAGTTTTTCTGTTATCAGTTTCCAAAAGACCAAAGTAATATATTTTCGCAAAATATTTTTTCTTTGTAACAAATACACGTTTTGACCTGTTTATTTTATGGAATAACCCATAATTAAAATATATGTAATCGTATAAAAATTATAATACGAAACACTTAATAATTATTTTAACTTATTCCTCGAAAGAAATAAAAGATGATAAAGCGTTTTTTTCGTAGATTTCCGATATATTTTATTTGTATTTAAAAGGGGGGATAAAAATGAAAAAAAGATTACCGAAGGCTTTCTTGACCTGTGTCTTATGCCTGATTACCGTTGCAGGTTTAATCGGATGCGATAATACTAAAAACCCTGCTTCCGGCAAAGGTATTAAAAAAGGCTATATAGCGGTCTTTACATGTTACATGGGTGAGTTTTTGCAGGAAACCTATGTCTATAAAACCGCGAACGGGAAATACAGATACATTAATGTTAAAGGAAACACCGACGGATGGGGAGGACCCTATATAAGGACTGTTGTCGGCTCCGGCAAGGCTGATACCAAGGAGGAAATCATCGAAGCCGCAAAAGAAAACAATGCGTACGGCAGTCTTATATACATTCCACCCGAAGCTTATGATAAATATGATCCGGCTTTTATCCAAAGAAAGCAGGATATAAAAGCCGACTTCCCGCAGATTTACATGACGGTTGATGAATTTCTGGCGCAGGATTTTTAAATATATTTAATATCTTTAATTTCGAAAGTAATTATTTTCGCATCTTTTGAATATGCGCCTGCTTTATATAAATGCGCTTCGGCTATGGATTTGACTACCGAAAGGCCTATTCCGGAACCTCCTTCTTTTGAATTTCTTGAAGAATCCGGTCTGTAAAATCTGTCAAACAAAACATCATAATTTTGGATGCTCAGTCCTTCAGCAGGATTTGATATTTTTAAGATTGCTTTGCCTGATTTTTTCTGAAGTGACACTTCTATGCAGTTACTTTCGTCCTTTGCGGAATACTTGATTGCATTGTCTAAAAGAAGACCGACCATCTGTCTTAATTTGGCCTCATCTCCCTTAACCTTTATTCCGCTTTCAACATTTGCATTAATTGTTAATCCTTTTGTCTCTGACAGCGCATTATATGCTTCAATTGTTTCTGTTACGGCGGCACTCAAATCCAAATCCTCAAACAAAAGATTGGTTCCTTCGTCGAGTCTTGTTAACTCAACCATATTTTCAACAAGAGATGACATTCTTCCGACCTGATTTTTTATGCTCTTACTCCACTCGCTCTCACCCGCTTCCATCTCAATAACATCTGCATTTGCCGCTATAATGGCAAGAGGAGTTTTTAATTCATGACTAGCATCGGTAATGAATCTTTTTTGTTTTTGATAGCTTTCTTCAACAGGTTTAAACACCTTTTTGGAAAAGAAATATACCAAAACATATACGGCAGCAAGTCCGGCAATCGATATTATCACACTGTATAACAAAATTCTTTCGGCATTTTGAATGTCTCTTGATATATCGGTAAATATAATCAGGTACCCGCTGTCGGTCTGTTTTAAAAGATACCTGTAATCATTGTTCGTACCGCGCACTTTTTTTAATCTCTTAAAAGAATAAAAAAAAGAACTGACACATATCGTCAGTCCTTTTTATGATTTATTCTCTGTTTTTCTTAATCATTGATTCCGCATAACCAAAGATACTATTTCTGGCCGTAATATGCGTTGGCACCGTGCTTTCTGAAGTAGTGCTTATCCTGAAGTTCCTGCGGAGCAGAGATTACTTCGTGATTAATCTGCTCGGTAAAGAGCGCCATCTTGGCAACTTCCTCGAGTACAACCGCATTGTGAACCGCATTGGAAGCATCCTTGCCCCAAGCGAAAGGTCCGTGATTCTTGCAAAGAACTGCGGGAACGGCTTCAGAATCGATATTCATTCGTTTGAATTCATCCACGATAAGTTTGCCGGTATTAAGTTCGTAAGCTTCATCAATTTCTTCCTTGGTAAGATTTCTTACGCAGGGGATACTGCCGTAAAAGTAATCTGCATGGGTTGTTCCGTAGCAGGGAATGTCTCTTCCGGACTGTGCAAAACTTGTCGCATATGTTGAATGTGTATGTACGACTCCGCCGATTTCGGGGAATCCTTTGTAGAGTTCAAGATGTGTGGGAGTATCGCTTGAAGGATTGAGTCTTCCTTCAACCACATTACCCTCAAGGTCCACAACGACCATATCTTCAGGCTTCATCACTTCATAATCTACCCCCGAAGGCTTAATTACGAAAAGACCCTTTTCTCTGTCTATCGCACTTACATTACCCCATGTAAATGTTACAAGTCCGTACTTGGGAAGAAGCATATTCGCCTCATATACTTTCTGTTTCAATTCTTCAAGCATTGTTTTATCCTTTCTCTTTGGGCGGAAGTTTCGCCCG
>DFEM01000013.1 GCA_002369155.1 Lachnospiraceae bacterium UBA3802
CCTGCTGGCCTTGCTGACCTTGCTGACCTTGCTGTTGCTGGTTTGGTTGTCCGAATTGATTGGGAACACCCGGCTGGTTTACATAAGGTTGCAGCTGCTGTTGAGCCTGATCTGCTGTTTCATTGGATATCTGACCGTTTTGTTCAAGTTCCTGCTGCATCTGTTCTGCAGTCTTTTGAAGTTCTTCATCCTGATTCTTCTTGGCAAGTTCTTCAAGTTCCTTGGCAATCTCTTCCTGATCCTTGGCAGTTAATTCACCGTCTTTTACAGAATCAAGTGCATTCTGGATTGCTTCTGCTTCACGTTTATATTCATTGGGATTTTCTTCGCCGATATAATCGTAAATCTTGTTTTCAAAACGCTCTTTAACCTTGTCAACTTCAGTGGAATTTTCGCTTTCCTTTAATTCCTCTTTGGCTTCATCAAGCATTTCATCAAGCTTTTCGATATCTTCAACACTCAAATCATGAGTTTCTTTTATCTCGGCTACGAGCTCTTCGAGTTCTTCCTCTGCAGTCTTTTTCTCTTCTTCGAGAATATGGTTTTCAATTGCAATTTCTTTTGTTTTGGCCGGTATCATTGCCGTGGTCAAAACAAACATCGAACTTAAGAAGAGGAATAAGAACAATAACTTGTTTATTTTCATCGGGAATATCTTTCGCATGGAAATTCCTGCCGTCTTTTCAAGCGTATCGTTCTTTTGCATCGTGGAAAAAATATCTTTTTTGCCTCTAAGCTCCATCGATGTTGTCACTCTTTCCTTGAAACCTTTCGAATCAAGTTTAAGAGCGGCTTCTTTCATGGAAGGATATCTTACAACCGTTATGATTATTCCCACTATTAAGGTAACAATGCAAAGGATAATTCCTATGATTGTTGCACTGTAAAAAGGAACTATCAGTGAAATCAGCTGCATGAGTCCCCATAAAGAAAGACCGATTATAAGAAACAGTAAAAGGCCCTTGTAAAATTTGATTCTGCAAAGTCTTTTTCTTGCATTCTTTACTACTTTTTCGATTAATTTGTCAGCTTCCATATGCTCACCTATTTGTTTTCTTTACTCTTTTTTTGACCGTTCTGACCTTACCCTTTACAGGATTTAAGAAGACAGCTGAAAGTCTTAACATTCCAAGTGAAATCAGAACCATTTCTATCATGCTTATCGGAGTCCATAACTTTAAGATGATATTTTTCTCCGTCATATGCGGCAACAACTCTGCAACCGAGGTCATTCCTTTGACCGAAACATCTTCGATGTCATAACCGATTGTTGAACCGATTGCATCGAATATCATGTAAATGGGATTAAATGTTCCAAGGTAAATCAGAAAATCTCCGTTTATGAAATCCTGGGTGGTAACCCAGTAAAAGAGATCATTATCGTAATACAAAGCACTATTGATTCCGGCAATAATCCATAAAAGAATTATCGGAAGCATAAATGTGAAAGCGAAATAAATCATCAGTGTCAGATAAGTAAGAATAACCGAAAGAATGGTGTTTTTAGTCAGTGCTGAGAAAAATATTCCAAAACATGAAATGAATCCGATAAATACAATCAGTACCAACCCGAGATACAGAAGCTGTATGAACGAAATACCTCCGTATATAAATACAATTGCCAAAAGCGGAAATGTGGAAACAACCATAAATGAAAGAAGGATGAAATCCGATCCGTATTTTCCTTTGATTATTTCCCAGGGTGTCATTCTTGTCGTAAGCAAAACATCCAGCGTCTGTCTTTCTTTTTCAAGAGAAACACTTCCGGCCGTAATCGCCGGTGTGATGAATAAAAGCATTGTCGCTTCAACATATACCATTGAGATTAAATACCAGGCCAAAACACGATAAGAACATAAACCGTTCATCGCCGCAATGACAATACCGATGAAAAAGCAAATACCGATGGGCGCAAGAAAAAGATTAATCAAAAGAGCGATAATCAATATTTTCGGTCTTTTCATGTCCATCGTCATTTCTTTGTATAAAACGGCGTTTCTTTTATTCTTTTTTAACTTCTTAGTCTGTTCGCTCATCTTATCTCCTTTTTGCGGCTTCTTTAGTGTTGTTGCCGACTATTTGCATGAACAGGCTCTCCAGGGAGCCCTCTTCTCTGTAGAAGCTGCTTACAAGAATGTTTGCCCGGATAAGTGATGCAAGCATTCTTCCTTCATCATCCTTGGAACCTGTAAATACTATCTGCAATATATTTCCTCTTGCAGTAACTTTTTGTACAAAAGGATTCGACTGAAGTATGGCAAAGACATCATCTATCTGTTCTTCGTTAACCACGAGATTCAAAGGCGAAGACATTGCTGCCGCACGGTGTATCTCCTCAATGCTTCCCTGCAATACCAGATGACCTTTGTCGATGATACCGACCGAAGTACACATTTCGGCGAGTTCGGGAAGGATATGTGAACTTATAATAATGGTCTTTCCCATTGCCGAAAGGTTCTTTAAGATTTCCTTTAATTCAAATCTTGCCTTAGGATCGAGTCCGCTCGCAGGCTCATCAAGGAATAAAATATCGGGGTTATGTACCATTCCTCTTGCAAGACAAAGTCTTTGTTTCATTCCTCGGCTTAACCCGTTGACATCCGTATCCTTTTTATGGGACAGATTTACGAGATCCAAAAGTTCATCCGTAAGTCTGTCGGCATCACTTCCGTATATTCCGTATGCACTTGCAAAAAAGTGAAGGTATTCCGAAGCGGTAAGGCTTTTGTAAACACCGAAATAATCAGGAACATATCCGACTTTTTCGGCAAGTTTTCTGTGATTTCTCAACATCTTTTCGCCGTCAATCAAAACTTCTCCCCCATCGGCTTTTAACAATCCGACACATATTCTCATTGTGGTGGTTTTGCCGGCTCCGTTGGAACCTACAAATCCGAAGAGTTCGCCTTCGTTAACCTTCAAATTGAAATCATTAAGTGCAAGGAATCTTCCGTATCTTTTATATAAGTGTTTGATTTCTATCATATTGGACTCTCAACTCTTTCTGACTGATTATTACTGATGCTTAACAGGTATTTCCGTATACGCTTTATATAAAACAATCGCTTCGGTACGCGACAGTCTGCAATTCTTGTTTTGAATAACATTTGCGGCAATGTCGGACTTGGGGAATGCTACTACCAAAACATGATCGTTGTCAGGAGCATATTCATCCTCAAGATAATCGAGAACGCTTGCTCTTTTAACGGTTTTGTTAAATCCTCTGTACAGATTTCCGAGGGCCAATCCCATTATAATATCGCCTGATTTATGTGTTCTGTAATGAGAAGTAATATTATTATTATAGCGATTCGAATATGAAGTTCCGTACCAAGAACTGTTTTTCTTTGAATCGTCTATATAATCTCCGGAATTTGCAACTACCGTTTCACCTGCTTTTATCTCTTTGAAATAATAGTCTTTATATCCATCCGTATCCGTATAAACCTGTACGATAACATCTTCTAAAGATGTTGAATAATTATTCGTTACTCTGATATTTTTCGCATCAGCTCCTCCTATTGAGAAGTCCGTAAGCAATGATACTTCCAGTCCACCCTGAGTTGCGTAAGCCGCCTCGGCTTTAAACGGCTGGCTTTCAAGCGCAACCTTGTTGGAAATGACACTCTGGAAATGATCGTATTCATTTCTGTAACGTACCGTATATGAAGAATAATCTATCTCTGAAGCAAAAAAGCTGCCTGAATCAAGACTGTAATTGGGGTCAACCTCCACTTCGTCGGTGAAGTCAACTGTATATTCCCTGGCCCTTGGAAGAGTAACATTTACAAAATCCACTTCCTTGGTAATTATTTCATCCGGGAACATAAGAGTAATAACATTAACATTAAGTCTTAAAACTCTTGTTGAAAAACCGAAACAGAAAATAATTACTGCCGTACCTACCGCAAGGCATGGATAAATAACCCAAAGATTCCATGTTTTCTTCTTTTTGAGAAGAACAATGTATAATACAAGCATTGCTATCAGGTAAACAGCGATAGCCGAAGCATATATTAAAACAGCAGGAGCAGGTGCGGAACCGGATGCTCTTACCAAATTTTCCTCGCTGTAATCTGGACCGCCCCAATAATAATATGTATTGGAAACTTTCTTCTCGTATTCGTCAGCTTCTCTTAATAATTCCTGTCCGATATATTTTTCGATAAGGTTTCTTACAAACTCTCCGGAATATTCATTCTTGGGAACAGGATTCTTTGTAAAGTCAAAAGCACAAAGAGCAATTTTGCCTTCACCGCTTTCCATGATTTTGGCAATAGGGAAATCTCCTGCCAAATCATCATCAGCCATAAGAAGTTCATCATACTGATTATTCAGTGTCTCATCAATTCCCGTACAATCGACATCAATTTTTTTGTAAGTATCAACTGCCACAGGCTCTGAAGAGGTCGATAAATCAGGTCTCATATCGTATCCTGTATACGTATACGTCAAATACAAATATGCATAATGTCTTAAAAACTCATGATAATCATCTCCGAAAATCTGATCAAAGTACTCATCAAGAGCATATTCATCGCTTACCGAAGGATTCTGTTCAGCTAAAAACCACTTGGGATCGAATCCAAGCAAATTGCAATACTCGTAATAGCCGTATAAATCTATTTCATACTCATCGTAACCGTATTCATTGAGAATATCTTCAAGCGTATCGGTCACATATCCGTATCTTTCATCATAATATTTATAATGATATGAACCGTCCACATCGACATAAAATGCATCATCCTCAAAAAGATAAATATATGAAGGATCTATAAGATTGTTATATGCATCATAATAATCGCCGTTTGCATCATAGTATCCGCCGTAATTGAAAATATAATCATTGTTGCCATCGCCATCGGAATCCGAATAATATGCCGAATTAAAGTAGTCACTGTAATCATAGTAATAATAATTGTCATAAAATGAATCAGTGCTACCGTTATAATTCGAAGCACCTGAATTCAAGACATTTAAGTAAACATAATCTTCAATTGCCAATCCAAGAGTGGTTCTTCTGGTAGTGGTGGATGTAACTGTTTCGTTTAAAATATTTCCTCTTAATCCGGATAAAGTCTTATTGGCGGTTGAACCCGTTCCTATAATAAGGAATCCGCCTTTTTGAAGCCAAAGCGTAAGTGCGCGAATCTGTTCCTTTGTAAGAATATCCGTTGAAAAATCAGTAATAAGAATAACATCAAGCATCTGAAGCGAATAATAATCCGTGGGAAATGTTGATGCATTCATTTCAATAAGTGTTGTGGCCTTGTTGAAATCCGATAACAAATGAACTCTGTCCATATATGCAAGCGCAGTAAAATCATCGGTGAGGACACCGACTCTTATATCAAGCTTATTCTTGGATATTGTTATCTTTTCGAGTTCTTCCCACAAAACTTTTCCCTTTTTGTCTGTCATTCTGACATTAACAAATTCCGTGGGAACAGGTACTCCGATAACAAACTGTACGTTTTTGATTTCTCCTGCCGCCAAAGCTATTTCCTGCTCATAGAGAATATTATTGTTGCCGGAATTTGGAACAATTATCTGAATATATCCCTCAAAATTGGAAGTATTCTTATTCTCTACCGCGATTGAAACAGGCGCGCCATACCCAACCAATACTTTTTGATTGTAACCGGCAGTCAGTTTCACTCCGAATTCATAGTTTTTCTTCTTTGCATAAACATAATTGGCAGGAAGTATCGCAAGCAATACTCCCACCAATAAAAAGCAAATCAGTCTTCTTGCAATTGTCTTTTTGTTCATTGTAGCCTCCGAAAGCCTTTAAACAAGATGCTTAAACACACTTGTTTGATTATATAATAATATCAGTCGAAAAACAAATTCAGTCGCTTTCGCTTATTTCCTCTATTTTTTCTATACGATAGATTCCATCTTTGCCGGGAATAAAGCTTATTACTACCTTATATTTTCCCAATTCTTCGAATCCGTCATCAGGATCGATAATGGCATCAAAGCAGTCACCCACCTCAAATCCGTTGAAATTGTCGTTACATAATCTTTCATCTCCGATGACCTCTTTAACAATTACAAAAGCAGCTGTTTCTTCGTAATCATCGTATATCAGCAAAATATCAACTATCGCTGTTTCCTGATTTCCTTTTACGATTCCTTCAGAAACGGTACCGGGAGTTTGTGCATCGCCAAAATCATAATCGCCTTCATCCTCTCCCTGAGCCACATGCGTCAGTTCATTTCTGTCGCCGTTTTCCAATCCTGCAGCGTAATCAATGCTTTTATTATCCGTTCCTGAGTAAGTATTTTTTGAATTACCGTCGTTATTTGGGTATTCATCGGTTTCTTCAGCTTCGGCAACAGTTTCCCAATCAGCCGACTCAGCCGTTTCCGATACATAATAATCGTCCGATGCGGCAGCGTCTGTATATTCAACTGCGTTTGGTACTGCATCATACATCGTTCCCGTACTGTTTTTGTTTTTGGTTGCTGCCAAACCTCCGAAGAACAACAAAGGTACGACAGCTATTAGAAGAATTGCCGCAGAAGGAATTGCCGCGAATATCCAAACCGGGAATTTCTTCTTTTTCTTTGCAGGGACATAATCCCTTTCTGCACCGGCATTTACTTTTTCATTTACTGTTTCAACAGTGTCAGACTTAATCGATGATGTTTCTTTTTGTTCCTCGCCGGCATCAATTGCCGCTTCGATTTTTCCCCAGAGATCGGGCAAATCGTTCATTACGGCTTCTTTATATTCTTTTGATAAATCTTTACTCATAGCCCAACCTCCTTAATTTTTTGATAGCTTCCTGATACCTCCAGGTAACAGTTCCCATGGGTATCTGCAAAGCCTCCGATATTTCATTGAAAGTCATATCCGACAAAATCTTCATGCTGACAACCGTACTCTCTTTTTCGGAAAGTGTCGCCAGAGCCTCAGTAACCGTCATATCTCCTATTACCGTCTCTTCAACCTTGTCGTTTGATACGGGTTCAATTCCTTCTTCCACAAAATCATCCACTGCTATGGAACGAGAATTCTTTCTGACAAAATCAATTGCCATATTTTTCGCAATCGTGGCAAGGAAAGTTTTGTGCGAGTCTTTCAGTTCCATGGTTTCCGCCATGGAATAAAGCTTCACAAAAAAATCCTGCGTCACATCTTCGGCATTTTCTTTTTGATTAACGATACCGTATATAATAGGATAAATGTATCCCAGGTACTCATCATATATGTCTTTGAGCCCGGACTTGTCTTTGTTTTTTATCCTGTTGATACAGTCCGCAAACTTTTCCTGAGTCAAGTTTCCTCCTAACTCCACTTAAGATACGAATAAGTTCTATCTTTTTATGGGATTATTTTTAATTTTATTTGGGTTCTTTTCCAAATACGATGTTTCCGCCTGTTTTAATCACTACTCCGTCAGCATTTTTATAAGAATAGTCATTTGAAATGTTGATATTGCTCCAATCCGAAGGATGAAGAGCAAAACTTAATGTAAACGTATCTCCCTTTTTAAGAGAATATGAATCTTTTATCGTGATTACACATTTCTTGTCGCAATCCGTACCGCTTGCATCCGATATTGCACCGGATACGCTGCTTAATGCGGTGTATGTTCCGTCCTTGGCATTTACCGCCGAATGGTAATTGTCAAAAGTAAACGAAGATTTATTATCTGCCGTAAAATAATAAGTTATATCCGTTTTGGATAAGTCAATCGTCTCATCGGAATTGTTGGTTATCTCTATCGTTCCCGAAACACTGCTCTTACCGTCTCCGGTATAATCGATCTTAACTTTTACCTTGTCGTTGCCCGAATCCACACTCGAGGGTGAAACCGTGTTATTATTGTTATTGTTATTGTTATTATTATTGTTGTTATTATTGTTGTTGGAGTTCGAGGAATTATTTCCGTTCTTATCATTTGAAGCGCCGCCGTTTGCATTTACCACAGACTCTCCCGCTTTGTCTCCGCTTGGAGGTGTCGTTCCGAACACAAGAACTCCGTTTTCGTAAACAGCCATATTGGTGGCAAGCGTTGCGTTTCCGCTTGCGAGGCCCTCAAATGAAGGGTCGTTTGAATCATCCCATACTCCTTTGGTATTTCTGATTCTCACCTGTATCTCTTTTTTATACTCAGACTGACCGCCGGGATACAAAGATTTGTCGTCAAATACTATCGATACATAATAAATGTTTTTGGCTTCATCCCATACCTTAAGTCCCTCGCAGCTTCCTGATTGCATATAATTGGTCGTAACCTCGATATCCGAAGCGCTTCCTCCGGCTTTGACAACCTCCGAAAGATCCACGAAATATCTTAATTCAATGCTTTCGGGAACTCTTGCCGGCCAGCCTGTAATATTATATACAAAAGCTTTGACTTCTATAAAATCGTCTCCGGTAACATTTATTGCTCCGTCTGCATATATCTCAAGTCCGGGTGTTTCAACCGCACCGAAATCTTTAATTGTCTGTCCTTTGTATTTTGAATAAAGATGTGCAAGAAGTCCCGTAAAGCCCGCATTATAATCGCATGCAACTTCATTTACGGTATAATCGCTGACCGTATCGTTATAACCGTCCGATGCATCCGGGCCTCCTACAAGAGCACCGTATAATATGTGTCTTGCAGCAGCAGGCTCATTCATATTGTCGCAATATGAACCCTGAGCGGTTCTGTGATGCGGGTTTTTGGGATAATCCTTACCGAATCCTATCTCAAACGATCTTCCTGTATCTCCGAGAGCATATCCTGCCTGTGAAAGAGCAAAATCCTCATAAATCTTTTTCTTTTCGGGAGAACATCCGTCCCACTCTGCATATATCGATGCAATATAACCGGTCGTGGTGGCATATCTTAAAGAGCCCCATGAATCAAGCCATGCCAGTCCTTTTGGTGTATAAGTAATCTTTTCACCGTTGTATCCTACACTCCACCAGTCAAGATGTTTTTCCAGGTCGGTTTGATACATTGTATCGTCGGTGTTTTTAGCCAAAAGCAAAGCCGCACCGATATGAACGTCATCCCAGCACATTGCCCATTTATGATTTCTGTCCGCTTTGGAATAGTCTTCTTTGGCATTGGTCAAATACGTCTCATCACCTGTCGCCATGTAAAGCCATACACCGGACCAGGCAAGTTCGTCGTTATAACCGCTCCAAGAATTATAAAAGCCGTTGGCCGCAGTATATCCGGCATCAGACTTTGTGTCTCTTGCGAACTTATAAAGGCTCTTTGCATGCTTTAAGCATAAATCGCTGTATTCTTTATCAGTATCCTTAAATACTATCGAGCATGCCGCAAGCGATGCTGCAGTTTCTCCGCAGACGGCAGAGCCGGGGTTTTGTCTGGTGACGCAATATGAAGGTCTCTCCATTTTTACATCAACGACTTCGGCACTTCCCCAGAAGGAATGGTCTTTGTTTCCGTCTCCGACCTGATAATAATAAACTTCATCCGAAGGATGACATTTAATAAAATAATCATTTGCCCATTTAATGTTTGATAATGCATATTCAAGCTGACCTGATTCTTCGTATGCATCTTTGTCCTCATATACGGACCAGGCAAGCATTGATGCGGTATACGCCATCGGAAGATTGAATTTTACATTATCTCCGGCGTCAAACCAGCCGCCCGATAAATCAAGTCCCGCATCGGAACCGTCATTTAAGCAGGAATCTCCTCTCCAGTTGCATCTTACTTCTTCGGGTAAATCTCCCGACCTTTGCAATTCGTAAAACAGAAGTGATTTCTGAAGAGCCTCTCCGTAATTGTACTTTCCCGTACCTTTGGTGCCCTCATAACCGCTTCCTTCCTGCGATAATTTACCGGTATTTAAAATAGAATTAACCGGAGAGTTTGCGGATTTTCCGTTTTCCTCCCCGGATTTTTCATCATCTTCGGTCAACAAAGCAGATGTGTCCGTGTTATCGGACACATCATTTATATCTTTGTTATCACCGTTATCGGATCCTGTTTTATTTGTTTCCACTCCGGCAACTTCAACACCCAAAGCATTGTTTTTCTTTTTTTCGGTAACGGCAATTCCTATAATCAGTGCAGCCACCGCCACGATAATAAAAGCTCCGACCGGAATTGCAATGAGGAAAAACTCTTTTATGCTCTTCCTGTTTTCCTCTAATTCGTTATCATTGTTCTTTTTCATCACCGACGTCTTCCTTCTTTTCTTCTTTTTGAGGTTTCTCGTCATATTTAAGACGAATATTGTTTATATCATCCATGGAACCGCCTCCGTTATCATCGGCGTCCATCTTGATCTCTCCTTTTTCCACAAGTCTTAAGAATGCTTCAACCACATCTTCGGTTAACTGTGTTCCTGCCACTTCTTTGATGATTGAAACCACCTTTTCGAAATTCATACGTTTTCTGTAAGGTCGATTGGAATACATTGCATCGAATGTATCCGCAACAGCAATAATCTGTGCAACTCTGGGTATTCCATCACCGACAAGTCCTTTGGGATAACCTTTTCCGTCAGGTCTTTCATGATGGAATCTGGCACCGATGGCAAGTTCCGGCATGATACTGATATCTTTAAGCACGTTATATCCCTTGGTGGAATGGGATTTGATAAGCGTAAATTCTTCTTCTGTAAGTTTGCCGGCCTTGTTTAATACTTCAGGCTTTATGCCGATTTTGCCTATATCATGCAAAAGTGCGATGTTGTAATAATTTTCCACAGTGTCTTCATCGTAGCCGAGTTCCTTGGTAAGCAATGCTGTATACTCAGCCACACGGATGGAATGACCTTTGGTATACTGGTCTTTCATATCGATGGTTCTCGCAAATGCTTCTGTCATCTCACGAATAAAGAGCTTTGTTTCCTGTTGTTTCTTTAAAAGACTCTTTGTCTTTTTGCTGACAACAAGGACTATAATTTCATATAAAAGCAATCCGAACACTATTGCAAGGAACGCATAAAACAGAAACGTTTCGTAAAAAGCTTTTTGCTTAACTATGGTTACGGACATTTCGTTATGGCCGTTGCCCGTAGAATCATCCAGTTTCATGACGAAATTATAGGTTTTTCCGCGAAGGTTGGTATATTCTACCGGCTCCAGATCTGTTCTGTTGACCGTTTTGGCTTCTTTGTCGAAACCATCAAGATAGTAAGTTACTTTGGGATTCATCAAAGAGTAAGTATAAACAAATCCGTAAATGGTAACTCTCTTGGTGGCCGCAGAGACATTAAAAACTCCGCTTGAATCCGGATATATCATCTTTCCGTCTGCTTCTATGTAAGGCACTGCCATTTTTATAACCTGAACATCACCGAACGATTCATTGATATTTACTTTTGCAACGCCTGTTGATCCGGCAATATACAAATCTCCCTCGTCAGTCAAATCACTGTAGGAGTTTGCAGTGGACACACACGGCAAACCGTTTGACACGCTGTAATAAACCGTATTGATTTCTTCATTGGCAATAAGTTCATCGGCATTGACGACATAGATACCGTTGCTGCTTAATACCCACATTTCCCCTTTATCGTTTTCATAAAGATCGAAGTTATTCGAATACGGGAAATTCTTAATGGTAACAACCTCGTAATCCTCTGTCATATAACTGAGCGAATTACTTGTAACTATCCAATATATTCTTCTGGCATCATCTCTTTTTATTCTCATAACCACCATTGAAGAAAGGCCTTCTTTTAATCCTATACCTTCAATGTTGTTGTTTCTTACAATGTATATACCGCCGCCGTCGGTACCGAGAAGCACTTCGCCTTTGAATCCCTGTGTAGATGTCAAAACCTCGGGATTACCGAGACCTGAAGCGGAGGTTATAACATCGGTAATGCCTTTTTTCTTGTCTATCATCGCAAGGCCTTCGGAGCAGGCTGCAAAAACATATCCTTGCTCGGGAGCTTCGTAAACCGCTCTGACTTTGTTTGAAGGAAGGCCGTTGCTTTGGCTGTAACTTCTGATATTTCCGTCATCAAAACAAAGAAGTCCCATCTCACTGTATGTTGAGATCCAAAGAATATCTTCGCTGTCTCTTATAATCGATCTTATTCTGATTCCTTCCAAAAGGTCGATAAGGTCGGTATAACCGTTATATTTTTCAGGCAAATCAACTTTCTGCTTGAGCGCAATCCTGCTTACTTTGTCTCCGCCTTCAAGTGCAATAAGACCTGTATCCGTACCCAAAAGCAAATAAGATTTATATCTGCAGGTTGTATTTACTACTTCTTCTTCCAAACCGTATTTTGCAAAAATGTCAGTGAAACGGTTTCTGACGACTTTCTGAACGCCCTGTCTGGATGACGCAAACCAAAGATTGCCTTCATAATCCGTAAGCATCTGGTCAATGGAATTGTTCATGGGAAGATTATAGATGGGTCTGAATCCTGCCTCATCACGCATTCCTATACCGTTATCTGCACAAATCCATAATTTACCGTCAACATACTCCATAGAATTGATTTTCTTTAAGGAACCCACGGATATTTCTTTGGCATTTTTCATGCCTTCAAATAAATCTCCGTAATAGATTTCCGAATTATCGGTACCTATGTATATATGTCCGGGATTCTTGGAATCGGGTAAGATGCAATTGGCATCCTGAATGCCGAATCTCGTCATATCATAATATCCCGTAACCTTACAGTTTTCGATTGTAAATACATTTCCCTCCTGGGTAATTCCATAGATAATTCCGGTATTATTGTCGGTTCTCAACTCATGAATATACGCATCGTTAAGAGCAGGCGCATCGAGCTTGTAAAGATTCTGATATTCGTCTATTACATTGATTCCGTGTGTGGTTGCAATGATAATATTGCCGGCTTCATCTTCGGTAATACTTCTGATGGATAAAGACTGAGAGCCGGATTCATCTTTAAAAATCTTAATCTCTCCTTTTTCCATCACTGCCGTTCCACTGTCGTTTGAACCAATCCAAAGACGGTTTTGGCTGTCAACATAAAGAGCCGTAACACTGGCTATTCCTGTTGATGAATCTATTCTCTCAAATGTATTGCCGTCGTATCTTATAAGACCGCTGTAACTTCCTATCCAAATGAATCCTTCTTCTGTTTCCGCTATTGCATTGGCTTCCGAAGTGGGAAGTCCGTTGCTGTTATTGTAAAGAAATGCGGAATAGCCTTCATTCTGACCCGTAAAATCAATATTAACCTTGTCGTTATCCGCACCCGTAATAGTTTCCGCATGCACATAATCGCCAAGGAAAATCACGCCCGCTCCCGCTAAAGAAACAGTTAAAACAAATAAAAGGACAAGGCTGAAAATTCTTCCGGCCCGTCCTTTTTTATTTTTGTTGAAAAATTCAAATAAATTCAAGTTGTTTAAAGCATTATCATATCTTCCCATCGCATTCCCCTCACGATAGATGAAATCTACTCAATCAAATTAATATTTTATCATATTATGGGTATTATTTCAAACTTAAGGACACTTTTGGGATGTATAAAAATACTTATTTTAAACCAATCCTTCGAAGTAATCTTTCACTTTAAGCAAATCTTTAAAAATCCTGTGGCACAAAGCACTGATTTCCTCGTTCGGTTCCAGCATATCCGGCACCATCACGGGAAACGCATTTGCCGCATGTGCTGCCTTTATTCCGTTAAAAGAATCCTCGATGATATACGCTTCTTTTGCATCAATTTGCAGTTTTTCGGCTGCCTGAAGAAAAATTTCGGGGTTGGGTTTTGAATTATTAACCATATCGCCGCCGACAACAACGTCAAAATACTTAAGGATATCCGCATCCCTTAACTGATTTGTCACCGTCTCAACTCTTGTCGAAGAAGCCAAAGCCGTCTTGACATTATTCGCCTTTAAGAAGGATAAAAGTTCTTTAACTCCCGGCTTCATCGGAAGTCTTCCTCCGTCATACCTTGAATGATATTCCAAGGAAATTTTTTTCTTAAATTCCGCATACGGGAATCTGTCCCCGTACGTTTTCGTAAAAAGATCGTCTGTCGCCTTATCATTCAATCCGATACATTTAAGCATCAGCTCTTCAATGCCCGGAATGTCGTTTTCTTTGGCTATCTCAAGCCAAAGGTCACAAATAACTCTTTCGGAATCAAAAATGACTCCGTCCATGTCAAAAATAACTGCTTTTATCATTATATCCTCCGCTTAATATATTCAAGTAATCCTCTGCAGCCTTCTTCTATCTGTCTGTAAGCCGTGTCGAAATCGTCTGTATACCAGGGGTCCGCAATCTGCTTCCCGGGTGTGGACGAATAATCCATGCATAGAGATATCTTATCATCTTTTCCGCCGAAAAATCTGTCACGCATAATACGATGATGAATATCCTCCATTGCGATTATATAATCAAACTCATCATAATCGCTTTTCCTAACCTGCCTGGCGCGATGACCGCTACAGTCAATACCGTGCCTTTTCAATTCGGCACGGGCAGGCGGATATACCGGATTGCCCAGTTCTTCCGTGGAGGTAGCCGCAGATTCAATATAAACTTTATCTGCAATCCCCTCTTTCTTAACCATATCCTTAAAAATATACTCTGCCATGGGCGAACGACAAATGTTGCCCCAGCAGACGAACAGTACTTTAATCATGCTTTGTTTTCTTCTTTCAAATAGTTTCATTTTTCGGGTTTTTATAAGGTATAAACGAGGTATAAAAACGAATGTCCATCTGCGGAAATGCCGATGTTTTCAATGTTTCAAGGCTACGCTCCAAATCCTGCCGTGGCATATGAACAGTACCTTAATCATTCTTACAAATCCTCATTTTTCCTTGATTTTACCCTGATTATTTTATATCAATTTTGGCATATATTGGCATATTTTTGCATATATTTACCGGCAAAAGGTATAAAATTCGGTATAAAATTAAAATTTTATACCTCGGTTTTTTTACGTATTTTACACTACATTCGTCACTCTGATGACCTCTTCTTTGGCATCTTCAAAGTTTAAATGGGTATAAATATTAAGAGTTACCCCGATATCCGAATGCCCCATCAAATACTGTAAAGCTTTAGGATTCATCTTTGATTAATTTTTTCGTTTTCACTTAAATCATCATTTGAAAGTAAAACATCCGTCTCTTCTTCAGATTCAGTTACCGTTCCTTGATCAATTTGAACTTCTACTGGAGATTCATCTATAATCTCAATAGCATAGTTGTCAATTGGAACCATATCGGTATTCGCCTGCTGACATCCAATTGCACTTGATAATATACAAACGAGTACAATACTCTTTAATCGTTTCATGTAACATCCTTTATTTCGAAAAACTGAAATT
>DFEM01000085.1 GCA_002369155.1 Lachnospiraceae bacterium UBA3802
CATTGAATGTTGCTATCGCGAATAATTCTTCTAACAAACTTGTAGAAGAAGTTCAGAGAAGAATAAAAGAATTGGACAGTAACATAAGCCAGGCATCGGACGAGGAGAAGGAATTAAATAAACAGGTAGATAATCTTCGGGAATATGCAAATAAACTTAAAAACATTTCGTATCATATAGCCAGAGGTGAAGAAATAACGAGATTATCTTCCAGCGAAAAATCGGTTGACAAAAAAGAAATTTTGGAAGCAATTGAGATATTCCAGAAGGAACAGTTAGAAAAAATACGAGAGAACAGGTCTCGCCTTGAAATAGAAATAGATACTGTAACCCAGAGAATTAATAAACTTCAGGAGAGATTAAGAGGATTAGAGAAGAAAACGCTTAAATATCCGGATAATACCGTTGCTTTAAAGACAATAATAGAAAACGAGTTTAAAAAACGGGGCATAAATTCAAAAGTATACGTTCTAGCAGAGCTTCTGGAAATAACCGATGAGAAGTGGACAAATGCAATAGAAGGATATTTTAATAAACAGAAGTTTTACCTAGTGATAGAACCGCAGTATTATGATATAGCTCTGGGGATATATACTAAAGAAAGGAACAGAATACATTCTGCAGGCATAATAAATACCGGTAAGCTACCTTTGGATAAAACGATAGAGAAGAATTCATTGGCATATATTGTAAAAAGTGAGAATAGATTTGCAAAAGCGTATGCAGATTATATTTTAGGGCGTGTAGCCTGCTGTGAAAGCATTAAAGAGTTAGAAAAACATGATATTGCGATCACACCGGAATGTATGTTGTACCAAGGCTATGTAGTAAGGCATTTAGATCCAAACACATATCAGGATCCTTATATAGGTCAAAATGCATATCGTACACAGATAATTAATGTCAGAAAAGAACTGGAGGGATTAAGTCAACAAAGAAAAATATTAAGAGAAGAAAGCCAAGGATATAATGAAGTGCTTGAGGCCGAGAGAAGATTTGATTTTTCATTTCTGAAACTTTATGTAAATGCACCTGTTCAAAAGAAAGAACTATTGAGTATGCGGGTACAGGCAGAGGTAGAGCTTAAGCAGGCAACTCAGGATCCTACATTGATTGAATTACAGATAAAACTTTCCGAGTGTAAAGAAAACAAAAGAAAGTTAACAGATGAAAGAGACAGGATAAACCGAGAAAACATACGGTTAAGCAATCAGATAGAACAGCATGAACAGTCGGTTGGTCAAAAGAAAGATGCACTCAGTATAAGCGGACAAAGATTAAACAGAATGCAGGACGAAAACGGCCAGGCATTTCAAGAGGGCGTCGGAAAATATGAAGTTAACCGAAAAACCAAATCAGCAGCAACTATTGCTGAAAACTATGCTCCGCAGAGGACGCAGTTCGAAAATGAAAAAGAGGTGTTAAAAAACAGACTTGTGCAGAGTCAGTCCCGATTTAATACTGATTTTACGCAGGATTTTATGATAGGCGTGAACGGGATTTCCGAGTACCGGGAATATGCACGAAGACTTCAGTCTGTTGAAATAATACGATATGAAGAGAAACTCAGAAAAGCTAAGGATGATTGTGAACAGATTTTCAGAAGCGATTTTTTGTCGAAAATGAAGGAACTTATAGAAAATGCCAAGACAGAATTCAGGAACCTTAACAAGGCCCTTGGTCAAATTTATTATGGAGAGGATAGTTACCGGTTTAAGATAACTTTTGACAAAAAGAAAGAAGGGTTATATCGTATGATCACAGCAGAAACCAACGTAGAAGGTTTTAATCTGTGGACAGCTGAGTTTGAAGCACAATACAAAGATGAGATGTCGGACCTGTTTGACAAGTTGATGACCAGGGATGACAAAGGACAGAAAATTGTTGAAGAGTATACGGATTATAGGTCGTATCTCGATTATGACATTGAAATTCATAAAAAAGACGGTACCTTTCAAAGATTTTCCGATATATATGGTGAAAAAAGCGGTAGTGAAACACAGGTTCCGTATTATGTGGCTATTGCAGCATCGTTCTATCAATTATACCGTTATGGGAACAGTGTAAGGCTAATGCTTTTGGATGAGGCCTTTGATAAGATGGATGATGAGAGGATAGCTTCAATGATGGATTTCTTTAATGGGTTGAATCTTCAAGTAATCCTGGCCACTCCACCAGCAAAGATAGAAATTATCGGAGAAAAAGTGGAAACTGTTTTAGCGTGTATCCGTGAAGGACAAGCCAGTATAGTTGAAGAATATGAGATGTAATGAAAAACAGGGGTAACAATGGATATAGAAAAGATAAAGCAAAAAACACTGAATAAACTGATTGACCAGTATGAGAAAAGCAAGACCTTTACAGGGGATAATCAGGTAAACCAAACTTTTTCAAAAAGTATCGGAGATTTGTTCCCCAAATATCAGGATGATGCTGAGTACGAACTTTTTTGCGATGTGAATGAGGCAATGAAGAATTTGGAAATGCAGAAATTGGTCACATTGAAGAAAAAGCGTGGAAATGTTCTGGACAAAGTATATTTAAATACAGAAAAACTTCCTGAAAGCTACCAATATCTGGCACGTCAACCAAAGAAAGATTTAAATGATAGTATCACAGAGTTATTTGATAAATATTCGGGTACCACTTTGTTGGACCACTATTTTGAAGTTCAGAGAATTAATATTGAAAACAACAGAAGAATTGACTTTTATGACGGGAGTCAACAAGAATATGAAGATTTATTATATTTGTGCAGAGAAGTTCTTTTAAATGAAGAAGAATTGTTTATTCGTGATTTTTCAATGAGATGTTTTGGGGATTCTAAAAAGGTGGAGAGCTTATTAAACAAAGCGCAGGCGCTTCTTTACCAGTATGGAGAAGACTTTTCTGTGAAGGAAAGTATTTTTGAAGAATGTGGAATAGTGCGTACTCCGACGTATGTATATATGAAGGGGAAAGCGAAGCTCTTTATTGGAAATCAGAGCCTTGATTTATCCCAAATTAAAGGGGATATTGCACTTTCAACGGCATCTATAAAAGAAATTACGGATATTAGTATTTCTGCTTCAAGAATTGTCACGATAGAAAATCTTACAAGTTTTCATGATATTGATGCTAAAGATATGTTTGTAATTTATTTGGGAGGATTTCATAATCGGACAAAATGTGAATTCTTAAAATTCATTTTTTTAAGGAATCCCAACAAAAAGTATCTGCATTTTGGTGATATTGATGCCGGTGGGTTCTATATATTCGACCATTTGAAACGCAAGACCGGTATCCCCTTTGATACTTTTTATATGGATATCCCAGTACTTGAAGGTCATAAGGAGATGTGGAGAGAATTGTCCGAAAGCGATAGGAGAAGATTAAAATCGTTGTTAGGGAAAAAAATCGGGGAAACCAATAATTCTTCTTCTGATGAGACCTGTGTTAGCACCATTATGTATATGTTGGACCATAATTGTAAACTTGAGCAGGAAGCAGTAAAGATTTAAAATAAATGGTTTGCCAAAAGGGATCTCCAAAGTTTAGTGGAGGTTCCTAAAGTTAAGCGGGGGCAGTCCGTGAGGACTGTCGCCTTTCTTTTTTATGATTTCGTTGAATTTAAATTCAAAAAGTGCTTGACAAAGTAAAATTGATATGATATATTGAATGCACATTCAATGAAAATAAATTCAAAGGAGATAAAGATCATGCAGACATCAAATGAGAGAAAAGAGAAAGTAGTAGTTATCGGAGGCGGTATCGCAGGACTCAGCGCAGGAGTATACGCATTAAATGCGGGCTTTGAGGTTGAGATTTTTGAGAAGAACAGGATCCCCGGCGGCGAGTGCATCGGCTGGAACAGGAAGGGTTACCACATTGACAACTGCATCCATTGGCTTACAGGCACCAGAAAGGACACCGAGCTCTATGATGTCTGGAAAAAAACAGGGGCTTTAACTGACGAAACCGAGTATGCACCCCTTGACGCATTCTATACTTCCACTTATAATGGAAAAAGAGCTACATTATGGAATGATCTTAAGAAAACAGAAGAGGAGCTGATAGCGATCTCACCCGAGGATGAGGCGGAGATCAGAAAATTCATACAGTATGTGGAGTATTCGAAGCAGTGCCTTTTCCCGGCAAAGAAGCCCATGGAAATGTGGGGTATCAAAGATTACATCCGTATGGGAATGAACATGAAGGATTTCCCCAAGGTAATGAAGGAGTTCGGAAAGATCTCTTTGGAGGAGTATGCTGAGAGATTTAAGTCCCCGCTGCTTCAGAAGCTTATGTGCGATTACCTGCCTAAGGAGTATTGCACTTATTCATTCCTCCTATCCTATGCGACCATGGCTGACGGTAACGGCAAGATTCCCATGGGAGCATCTCTTAAGATGTCGCTTCGCATGGAAAAAAGATTTAAGGAACTTG
>DFEM01000074.1 GCA_002369155.1 Lachnospiraceae bacterium UBA3802
GTTATCGGATGGACAACACATCATTCAATAGTTGAATATGAAGGCAAGTGGTATCTCTTCTATCATGATTCTTCACTTTCGGGCGGAGTTAATCACAGAAGATGCGTTAAGTTCAGAGAACTTAAGTATGATGAGAACGGCAAGATTATTCCTATGAAACCTTACGACGAAGACTAATCGATACGGGGGGTAGCGATATGGGCTTTATACCTTTTTTGATACTTTCGATTCTTGAAGCGATAGTAATAGTTGTATTACTTATCGTTTATTTCAAGAGAAAAAGTTCGCAGGACAGAATAGTCAAACAGGCAGAGCTTATAACAAAGGGCAAGTTAAATGTCGAAGACGTCAGCACGGAAAATACCGATACGTCCAATGCGGTAATGGCGAGCGCATTTAACTCCATCAAAAACAACCTTATGACTTTTGTTGAAGCTACAAAGGTTAACGTTGTTACGCTTTCGGATGCCATCAGTGTCCTTTCGGAGAGCGTTGAAACAAACATGAAGGGCAACGAGCAGATAGCCGACGGTGCCACCAATGTAGCAATCAAAACGGCTGAACAGCTTGAACTTGTAAAAGATAATTTAAAACTCATTGAATCAAACAATGAACAGATGCAGGAAATCGATGAATCGATGAAAACCATCAAAGAGATTCTCGATAAAACTGTTGAGACAAGCCGCAACGGCATTGTGAATATCGAAGATTTTGAAAAAGACATGAATGCAATGGCATCGGATCTTAACAGAATCAACGAGATTCTTTCAAAGTTCAACAATGAGATTAAGAGAATCGGTGAAGTCGGCAACTTTATCGTGGAGATAAGTGACCAGTTAAGACTCCTTGCTTTTAACGCTTCCATCGAAGCGGCAAGAGCCGGACAGGCGGGAAAAGGATTTACCGTTGTTGCTGATGAAATGAATGTTATGTCCGGCAAAACAAGAGACGGCATGCAGACCATCAATGAGATTCTTGCCGAGATTACAGGCTCCAGCCGCATGGTTAACGAGAGTATTGCCAACTGCGAAGAAACATTCAACAGAAGCAAAGACCGATTCAGCAATGTTAATACTTCCTTCAGAGAGATTAACGAAAGTTCTCTCGGAATACATGACAAGATTAATGATATCACCGCATTGTTTGATGTAATGGCTGATAACTCAGACATTTCAAAGACGAAAGCGGAGAATCTTTACGAAACGGCACAGATTATCAGTGAGAATACTCATGAAATCGCAGCCGTATCTCAAGAGGTTGCAGCCGAATCCTCCAAGATCGGTGTGAATACAGATAACCTCGAAGGAATGCTTTCGGGTATCCAGGGCCTCTTAAAGCAGTTTAATACAGCCATTGTACCGACGGACAAGCTTCCCAAGAAGACGGTTAAGATTCTTGAAATGAGCATGCTTGACAATGACTTCTGGTACGGCGTAAGAAAAGGTGCTCTTTATGCACAAAAGGAACTCGAAGGAAAAGATGCTCTTATCGAATATGTTCCTTTGAATGTCGGAAAGGATGAGCTTGACGGATATGTGGTTGATACCATTCAGTCCGCGATAGACAGAAACTTCGACGGCATTATTCTTCCCGGTTTCCTCGGCGGTGCCAACAATGAACTTCGTTCGGCAATTGCTTCCGGAGTCAAGGTAATGACTTACAACTGCGACTGCGATAAGAATATCAAGAGAATTGCCTGCTTAAGACCCGATCCTCATGAACCGGGAATCCTCGGAGCCAAAGCGGCAGAGAAAAAGACCGGCGGTCAGGGCAACGTGCTTATGCTTGTAGGTGATTTGAGCGTAGGCGTCAATGTCGAAAGAAGCGAAGGCTTCAAGATGAAATTAAAGAATGCCAAGGGCATGAAGATAGTCGATGAAGTAACCGTTGCGGATAACGCGGATGAAGTTTACAGGACTGCGAAAGCGGCACTTGAAAAACATCCTGAGACCAATGTGGTATTTATCACAAACGGATTCCCTCTTTCTGTTACAAAGGCAATAAGGGATTTGGGAAAAGTCGGCAAGGTAAGCCTTGTATGCTTTGACCATAATCAGGAAATCTTCGCTGAGATTAAAGCGGGAGTCATCGCTGCGGCAATCGGACAGGATGCTTTCGGACAGGGCCACGATCCCATCATCTGGCTTTACAATAACATCGTTGCGGGAGACAGACTTGATAATTACATCCCCTGCAGACTTTCCGTTGTTGACAGATCGAATGTCGACAGCCTGGTAGAAGCTTAAAAAAAAGGACTCGGTTTTGCATTATGCCAAACCGGGTCCTTTTTAATTTCAGACTTATTCAACGGAAGGATTTATGCCGTCGGCCTTAAGGTGATAAACATCCGTGACGCTTTCCACGGAAATGTTTTCGTCTTTTGCAACCCTGCTTTTATACTGCGTGGGCGAGCATCCCGTGTATTTTTTAAAGCAGCGACAAAATGTGGTTAAGTTGTTAAAGCCGACCTGAAAGGCCACATCCGTAACGGGTATATTTGTAATAAGAAGCTTTTTGGCTTCGATTATTCTTCGCTTGCAAAGATAATCGTAAAAGGTTGAATCAGTATATTGCTTAAAAAGCCTTGAAAAGTGATATTTCGAAAAGCCGGTGGTCTTGGCAACGGTTTCAAGATTCAGATCTTCCGAATAATTTGTCTCTATATAAGAAAGAACTCTTACGAATTTGTTGTATATTTCCGAATGCGTAAGCATTGTTTCCTCTTCACCGTTGTCTTCGGCGGATTCCGGAGAATGCGATATGGTTGATATTATTTTTAAAAGCTCCGAATAAATCTCTATTTCGTTCATTTCATTATATGCAAAATAAAGATTGATTATTTTATTTAACGATGAGTAAACGAGAGGGTATATATGTGAGGCATTGTTGATGCCTATTACTTTTGCGCTTGAAAAGCAGTCCAGAATATCGTTTTTGGACTTGAAATAATCAAAGAACGATATGTCAAAAAGCATGATGAATCGCTCACCGCTTTCGGGAGCGGTAATCGAATGAACTTTCATGGGCGGGATAAAGAGAATATCTCCCTCGTGAAGTTTGTATACTTCCTCACCGACCGTTACGGTATAGGTATCTTCACTGCAAAGTATTATTTCCAATGCTGCATGCTTGTGATCGGGAAAGCTTGAAGACTGGTCGTTATGCCAGATTCGGTAGCGGTAACCGGGGAGATAATCGATATATTCCTCGTCATGTTCTATTTTTCTTGAAGTGAATTTGCCGAAGGGCTGTGAAAAATCAGTCTGGCTGTTTTTGTTTTGAGGCATATTTTGTTCCTTTCAGTATATATAAAAGTATTATAACAGAAAAAGCAATTTTTGACGATAGAGCAATATTTGTAAAATACGTGCAATGTGAAAAAACTGTGTTTTGATTGAGAAAAAAGGCAAAACATAGTAGAATGGTAGCAAGGTGTCAGAGATTTTAAGGGGTAAAAAATCTATCAAGCATCACAGAAAAGGAGAGTTACAAATGAACAGAGAAGAAGCTAAAAAGAGAGCGACAGAGCTTGTTGACAAGATGACTGTCGAAGAAATTGCTTCGCAATTGAGATTTGATGCACCTGCCATCGACAGACTCGGCATTCCCGAGTATAACTGGTGGAATGAAGGTCTTCACGGAGTGGCAAGAGCCGGAGTGGCAACCATGTTCCCTCAGGCAATCGGTATGGGTGCTACATTTGATGAGGAACTTTTAAAAGAAGTCGGTGATGTTATTTCCACCGAAGCCAGAGCAAAATACAATTTCCAGTCGGCTGACGGAGACAGAGACATTTACAAGGGCATTACCATTTGGTCGCCCAATGTCAATCTTTTCAGAGATCCCAGATGGGGCAGAGGACACGAGACCTATGGTGAGGATCCTTATCTTATCAGCAGACTCGGAGTAAATTTCATAGAAGGTCTGCAGGGAGACGGCGAATATTTAAAGACAGCGGCATGCGCAAAGCATTTTGCGGTTCATTCCGGTCCCGAAGCCTTAAGACATCATTTTGATGCCAAGGCAAGCATGAAGGATATGTGGGAAACCTATCTTCCTCAGTTTGAAGCCTGTGTTATCGAAGGAAAAGTAGAATCCGTAATGGGTGCCTACAACAGAACAAACGGCGAAGTATGCTGCGCACATTCATATTTGATGGATGATGTACTTAGAGGCAAATGGGGATTTGAAGGTCATTTCGTATCCGACTGCTGGGCTGTCAGGGATTTCCATGAGAATCACAAAGTTACCGCAAGCCCTGAGGAAAGCGTAAAACTTGCACTCGAAAAAGGCTGCGATGTAAACTGCGGCTGTACATATCAGAAGATTATGGACGCATACCAGGAAGGACTTATCGATGAAAGCCTCTTAAAGAGAGCTGCTGTTCGTCTCTTTACCACCAGATTCCTTCTCGGAATGTTTGACAAGACCGAATACGATTCGATTCCTTTTGAAAAGATAGAATGCAAAGAACATTTGCAGGTTGCTTCCAAAGCAACAAAGGAAAGCCTTGTACTTCTTAAGAACAACGGAATCCTTCCTCTTAACAAGAACAAGATTAAGAAAATAGGCGTTATCGGACCCAATGCCAACAGCAGGGTATCTTTAATAGGCAACTATCACGGTACATCTTCGAGATACATTACCGTTCTTGAAGGAATTCAGGACTATGTGGGTGATGATGTAAGAGTGTTCTTCTCTGAAGGCAGCCATCTCTTCTTAAACAAGACCGAACCTCTCGCAAAAGATTTCGACAGACTTTCAGAAGCAAGAGCTGTAGCATCCAACTCTGATGTTGTTGTACTTTGCGTGGGCCTTGATGAGACACTCGAAGGCGAAGAAGGCGATACAGGTAATGCTTACAGTTCGGGCGATAAGAAGGATCTTAAATTACCGCCTTCGCAGATTAAGCTTCTCGAAACCCTTATAGAAACAAAGGTTCCTCTTATAGTATGCGTAATGGCAGGAAGTGCCATGGATCTTTGCCTTGCCGATGAACACGCCGATGCAATCATTCAGACATGGTATCCCGGAGCAAGAGGCGGAAAGGAAGTAGCAGAACTTCTTTTCGGAGAATATTCTCCTTCGGGCAAACTGCCTCTTACATTCTACAAAGACCTTGACGGAATGCCTGATTTTGAAGATTATTCAATGAAGGGCAGAACATACAGATATCTCGAAAAAGAGCCTCTTTATCCTTTCGGATACGGTCTTTCCTATGCCGACATCAGTCTTGAAGACGTTACGAAAGAAGACAAGAGCTTTGACGCGGCTTCAAAAGAAGGCATCGAAATTTGCGTAAAGGTAAAGAACAATTCGGGCTTTGCTGCAGATGAAGTATTGCAGGTATACGTACATGTAAACGGAACTGCAGATGAAGTGCTTAATACCAAACTTTCCGCATTTAAGAGAATCAGCCTTGAAGGCAACGGGGAGAAAACATTTAAGATCACCGTTCCCGCATACGCATTTACAACCGTTGACAAAGACGGCGTAAGAAGCGTTACAGGCAACGGCGCTGACATTTATGTCGGTTTCTCCGGACCCGATGCAAGAAGCGAGGCACTTACCGGCAAAAAGGTATTTTCATTTAAAATATAAAAATCCTTTAATTGAAACATGAAAGGAAAGCGATTAGGGATGTCGTTTATTTATCTTTGGATTTTTAAACGGCATCTTAATTGCGTAAAAAACTGATGGCCAAAGACAATTTAAACAACAAAGACAACGAAGAAAATTACGATTCCCTCACCGATGCCGAGAAACTCTTATTGGCAAAAGAAGAAAGAGTTTTCGGAAAGGAAGAAGAGGAAGAGGAAATTGAAGACGAAAAACCCGAAACTGCGATTCAAAAGGCTAAAAAGAAAGTCGGTTTTTTCTTTGACTATTACAAATGGTTTGTGATTATTCCTGCCATCATTATCGTTATCGCCGTTGTTTTGATAACTTCATATTTAAGCGAAAGCAGGGAAAGGGCGCTTGAATTAAGCATTGTAAATGCCAAATATGATATACCTGAGCTTATTTATGCCGTGGAGAACGACTATACAAAGTATACGGGCGAAGACATTACCGGAAAAGACATAAGAATCGAAATAGATATTCAATATCCCGATACCGCTTCCGGAGACGGCAATTTTTCTCAGTCCGAGATTGTTTCCATGCAGAAATTCAATGCGAGCGTTATCGCGGGAAGAGTTGATGTTGCTTTGTCGGAAAATTGGGTTATCAATGATTATTCGATTACGGATGCAACCCTTGATTTAAGAGAAATCTTTGATGAGGAATTTTTAAAAGAGCATGAAGACGTACTTTACTATGCTGTAAATTCGGAGGGTGAGAAGATACCCGTGGCATTTTATATCGATGCTCAGGTTGTGAAGGATTCCTATGAAGATGAGGCAAAGCCTCTTGTTGTATCTTTCGATACAGCCAAGCATAAAAAAGAAGCCGCGCTCTTTATGGAGTGGCTTCTTGATCAAAGTACCGGCACCTTTGAAAAGGAACAATAATCAGATAATCGGAGTATTGTCTTTGTCATCCGCGTTTTCTTCATCGGAAGAAGCGGTATTTTCGGCGTCGGGATTATCTTCTTCATCCTTCTGAAGAATTTTCAGGAAAATCTTTCTGTAGAAGAGGCAGAAGAAATAAGCAAGTCCTGCAAATCCGAAGAAGAGCAATAATGATATAACCATAACGCGGCATTTCGGGGAAAGGTCTGCTATGAGTAATATGAAGATGTGTACGATAAACACCATTCCTATTACCGGGAAGTTGATTAATCCGAGAATTGCCGAGTTTTTTATAATCTGGCGTGTAGGCGAATTAAAAAGTGCCATCTGCGGAAATACAAGTACGGTAATGTAAACGAGCAGGAAAAGTGCTATGGAAACGGGATACTGTAAAAATCTGTATTCTTCGGGCAATACCGAATGAGTGATATAAACATCCGATCCGAGGAAAACTACCAATAATAAATAAGGAATCCAGAAAAGTGTTGCCTGCTTGAAATTAGCCTTAAACTCATGGAAATAAGTCTTGGCGATTTTTACCTCTTCGCCTCGGATTCTTTTAAATATTACGGAATAAAGAGCCGTAGTGGAAGCACCGATTGTAAATATCGGCAGACTGCAGATAATGAACAATGCGTTAAGATACATTAAGTCGCAAAACAGTGTCAGTCCCTTAATCAAAAAACTGTCTGGTGAAAATATATTTTTCATTATATATAACTCCTGATATAAGCCTTTTTTGAATTCAAATTAAGTACGAGTATATCATAATTTGTCGGACTGAACATGTTTTTGTGCGAATTTTATTATATTTGACCCGAAAAATATGCAAAATGAAACGCATAAAGCAAGAAATGTAAAAAACGAAGCAATATTTGTAAAGTAATAAAGGGACATAACGATTATAATTGGGTTGTTATTACAAAAGTCGACATTTTTATTGTTCGAATTGTACATTTTATATACAAATTGAACAATGAGATGTCATATACCTATTTAAGGAGGAAAAAGTAATGAAAAAATTTATGGCTTGTGCATTAAGTACTTGCATGGTTGCTGCAACACTCGTTGGTTGTACAGGCAACACACCTGCTGTTGTTGAACCCGCTCAGGGCGGTGAAGAAGGCGGCGAAGAAGGCGGCGAAGTTGTTGAACCCGCTCAGGGCGGCAGCGAAGAAATCGCCGGCACATATGGTGACTGGGCTATCACAGAGTCTCCTATCGGATTCTTCTGGGGTGGTACATGGGTAGTTTCCAGCCAGGCAGCTGTTGATGCTGGTAAGGCTGACGGCGTTAAGGCTATCATGGAATACATCACACTTGATGATTCTGAGAATGGTCTTCAGTACGCTTGGGCTAACGGTACATTCAACGTATCTGATGATGTAGATCTTGAGAACATCAAACCCGCTAACGGCGGCGACAAGGGAACAATCGAATTGTGGTCATTCACAAACGAAATTCCCAAGATGGTATATCAGTACTGCCAGGATCACCCTGATTTCGGTTACAACGTACATGTAACAATCAAGGGTACAGGCGACGGATACCAGGATGCTCTTGACCAGGCTCTTATGAACGGCGAAGTTGATATCTACGGATGTGAAGCTGCTTTCGTTCTTAAGTATACACAGGGTGACATGGCTAAGTTTGCTGCACCTTATGAATCACTCGGCATTGATGCTGCTGCTGCAACAAAGGCTGCTGATATCGCAGGTTACACAATTGATATCGGAACAAGACCTTCTGATGGCAAGTTAGTTGGTTTAGGATATCAGGCTACAGGTGGTGTATTCATCTACAGACGTTCAATCGCTAAGGACGTTTGGGGTTCAGATGATCCCGCTACAGTTAAAGAGAAAATCGGTGGTGGTACAGGTTCATGGGATACATACTGGAACGCAGCTGAAGAACTCAAGGCTAAGGGATACGGAATCTGCTCAGGTGATGGTGATATGTGGCACGCTATCGAGAACAGCTCTGACAAGGGTTGGATCGTAGATGACAAGCTTTACATCGATCCTAAGAGAGAAGAGTTCTTCGATATCTCTAAGAAACTTAAAGACAACGATTATCATAACGATACTCAGGACTGGCAGGATGCTTGGTTCGCAGATATGAAGGGACAGGGATCTAAGCAGGTACTTGGTTTCTTCGGACCTGCTTGGTTAATCAACTACACAATCCTTCCTAACTGTGGTAACGCTCCTGAAGGCGTAACAGCTGCTGGTGACTCTGTTGCTTCCGGTACAGTTATGGCTAAGTCTTCTTGCTCACCTGACATCTTAGGTGGCCAGAACATGTTTGATGTATTCGTACCTGCAAACCAGTTTGCAAATGGTAAGAACCTTACACAGTACGATGAGAAGATCAACAATATCTTCAGAGATAAGGTTCGTGAATACACAGCAGGCAATATGTCTAAGGAAGAAGCTATCGAATCCTTCAAGACTGATGTTAACGAGCAGTTAGGTATTGCTATTGACTAATTAGTCATTGAGAATAGCTCAGATTATTTAATCTAGAAATAAGAGCAGGGCGGACTTTCGTCCGACCTGCTCTTTTCAAGACTTTTATGTTAGACCACACTTGATTAGATCCGGCATTACGAGGTATATTACGGGTGTGTAGCACATTTTATTAAATCGAGGAGGTTTTGGGCGTATGAAAAAGAAAAAAGCTTATGATTATGCAAGGTTTGGCTACATATTCAGTCTTCCTTTCGTACTGGCCTGGTTAATTTTTCAGTTATACCCTATTTTATATACTTTAATTTTAGGTTTTACAGACCTTAGAGGCGCTGGTAACTCGGATTGGGCTAGCGTTATTCTTTGGAAAGAACCTTTAAAGAACTTTATTACGGTTCTTGGAAACAAATCTTTCAAACAAGCGTTTATTAATACATTGATTATTTGGGGATGCAACTTTGTTCCTCAGATTTTACTTGCTTTGTTGATTACTGCTTGGTTTACAAACAGAAGATCTACAATCAAAGCACAGGGCTTCTACAAAGTTATGTTCTATCTTCCCAATATTATTACACAGGCAACCGTAGCTATGTTGTTTGCTCAGTTGTTTATGTATCCTAAGGGAGTTATCAACGATTTACTTATTCAGTTGGGTATTTTTGCAAAACCTGTCGAAATGATGCGTAATGCAAATACAACACGAGGAGTCGTTATCTTTATTCAGACTTGGATGTGGTATGGATATACAGCTATCGTACTTATATCCGGCGTTTTGGGTATTTCACCCGAGTTGTTCGAAGCAGCTGAAGTTGACGGTGCCAACCAGTGGCAGACATTCTTCAGAGTTACGCTTCCCAGTATCAAGACAATCTTACTGTTCACCTTGGTTACATCACTTATCGGTGGTTTGAATATGTTCGATATTCCCAAACTTTTCCAGAACGGTGGACCTAACAACGCTACACTTACCACTTCATTATATATTTACAACAAGGCCTTCCAGGGTGGTTACCTCTACGGTGAAGCCTCTGCGGCCAGTATGATAATGTTTGCGATTATCGTTCTCTTGTCCAGCTTGGTATTCTATCTCCTTCGTGACAAAGATGAAGTTGAATTAAGAAAGCTTATCAAGCAGCAGGAAAAAGAGTACAAACGTAAAATGAAAATGGGAAAGATTTAAGGAAAGGAGGAGAAGATAATGTCTAATAATTCTAATTTACAATTAACTGTAGAAGGAAGAGAAAAGGGCAAAGGCGGAGTAGTACAGAAAGTTATTATTTATATTTTATGTACATTCCTTTCAATATTAAGTATTCTTCCCTTCTGGATGATGTTTGTTAATGCTACGAGATCAACTCCTCAGATTCAGCAGAGTGCGGTTTCGTTCATTCCTTCAACACACATGTTTGACAACATTAAGATTCTTTCGTCAAAGAACATGTTTAAACCTATGGTCGGCTTCTTCAACTCATTTATAGTAGCTGCCGGCGCAACTTGTCTTGCTGTATATTTCTCATCATTAACCGCTTACGCTCAGGTAGTTTATGAATGGAAACTACGAAATGCGTTCTTCAGTTTTATTATGGCGATTATGATGCTGCCCGGACAGCTGACATTGATCGGTTTCCTTCAGATGTGCTACAAGTTCCATCTGACAAATAACTTGATAATGCTCATCTTGCCGTCCATAGCAGCACCTTCAATGGTATTCTTTATGAGACAGTACTTGCAGCCCGCTCTTCCGGTTGAAATCGTTCATTCGGCTCGTATCGACGGCGCAAGAGAATTCTACATCTTTAACAAGATTGTACTTCCCATCATGAAGCCTGCTATTGCTACACAGGCAATCTTCAGTTTCGTAGGAAGCTGGAACAACCTCTTCACTCCTATGGTACTTATTTCAAGTACCAAGAAGTACACAATGCCCATGATGGTAAGTTTGCTTAGAGCTGATATCTACAAGACAGAGTACGGCTCAATTTATGCAGGACTTACACTTACAATCCTTCCTCTGATTGTTGTTTACCTCTTATTGTCAAAGTACATCGTAGCCGGTGTTGCTCTTGGTTCAGTAAAAGGTTAATATTACAAAGTATAATCATAACAAAAACCACATACGAAAGTATGTGGTTTTTTTATTTCTAAATTTATGCCATTTTGAACTGTCTGTCGTACTTACGCTTAACGATGACATAGCAGATGACATGTACTGAGAATGTAAGGATCCATGAGATGGGGTATGAATAGTATATTGTTTGAATGGTGTGCCACTGGCTGAATTGAAAGACTGTGGCAAGCCATATAAGCCTGAATACGCATGCACCCATCAAAGATACTATGGCGGGCATTGTGGAGTAACCAAGCCCCCTTAGAGAGCCTACCATGACATCCATGATTCCGCAGAGGAAATAGATTGTGCAAATAATGTTGACTCTTATATATCCGGCTTCGATAACGGCGGGATTTCTGCTGTAGATTGAAAGCAGCTCACGCCCGAAATAATTGACGAGCGTGCCCATCAAAAGGCCGGTAGAACTTACCAGGAGCAATGCGATGACAGTGATTTTGTTGATACGCTCTTTTTTGCCCGCGCCGACATTTTGGCTGACAAATGAGATTGCAGCCTGATGGAATGCATTCATGGCGACATATACGAATCCTTCGATGTTAATGGCTGATGAATTACCCATTATTGCGATATCTCCGAATGAGTTGACACTTGATTGAATAAACACATTCGAAAAAGAAAAAAGCGTACCCTGGAATCCTGCGGGAAGCCCGATTTGAAGGATCTTAAGCAGGATATTCTTGTTGATGTAAATATGATGTATATCAAAATGAATGATATTGTCTTCGATAATAAGGCAGATGGTAACAAGCACTGCTGATATTGCTTCAGAAATGACTGTTGCGATGGCAACGCCGGCTACATTCATCTGAAATTTGATGACAAAGAGGAGATTCAATCCTATGTTTACGACACCGGATATTATCATGAAAATGAGCGGTCTTCTCGTATCGCCTATGGCACGAAGTATCGCGCTGCCGAAGTTATAAAGCATTACGGCAGGCATTCCGAGGAAATATATTCTTAAGTATATGGAAGCAAGACGAAGAATCTCTCCTTCAAGCTTCATCCATTCAAGAAAGATAGGAGCGAATATAAAACCAATGATTGCAACCACAATTCCGAGAATTACGCTGAGCGTCACAGCGGTCTGTACCGTATCGTGAAGATTGTCTTTTTGCCCTGACCCGTAGTATCTTGCTACGAGGACATTTACACCGACGGAGAGACCGATAAAAAGATTGGTTAAAAGATTAACCAGCGAACCCGTCGAACCTACCGCTCCGAGTGAATTGTCACCGGCAAAATTACCTACAACTACGATATCGGCCGCATTAAAAAGAAGCTGAAGCATACTTGAGAGCATCAGCGGTATTGTAAATATGAGCATTTTACCAAAAATGGACCCGGAACACATATCCATTTCATTTTTGCTCTTCATGGTATTTGCCTTTCTTTGGATACGAAAAGATGCTATTCTTTAAAATAAGCGCCATATAATGCTTTTTTTTGAGCCAGCGCGATTGCTTCTTCCGAGGCTTTGATTTCTTCGGGTGTTTCGAAAGCGGCAGGGTTGCCGGAAACATGGTTTAATACACCTTTCATGGCTGATTTGCCTTCGTCAAACTCGGATCTGGCTTTGGAAAAGCCGCTGGTTAATGCTTCCTTATAGTCATCTAACGCCTTTTCTCTGGCATGTATTTCTTTTGAGATAGGTCTGTATATGAGCCATATAATGAATGCACCTATTAAGAAAAGTACTCCGATTCCTGCTGCTATGGTCAGGATTCCCAGTCCGCCGAGTACAAGCATTGATATGAAAAGTATTTTTGTTTTCTTTGCATCTTCTATTTCGGATAATTCTTTTTTCTTTTGCTCAAGATTGGATTCATTGCCGGGATCGGTCGGGTACTCATCGTATGAGTAATATTCACCGTTGTTTGATATGTAGATTGAATATTCTTTTCCCTTGTAATCAAAGAATACTTCGTATAAGGCTACCGATACTTTTTTCACTTCTCCTTTTTGGATGGTGACACCTTCTATATCTTTATAATATTGCTTTTTCTTACTGTCTAATGATTCTTTGCCTTTTTCTTCAATTGCTTTTTTTGCAAGTTCCATTAAATTATCGGCGTAAGCATTTCCTTCGGTAATATCGCATTTTATTTCGTTGCAATCGTCCGGGAATCTTAAATCTTCGGGTTTTAAGATATTAATCTTTCTGGCCCCGCTGAATAATTTATTGATTATATCTTTATATTCTGCACTTCCTGATAAAAGATAATCTCTCGTGTCACTGAAAGCCTTGCTCATGGGATGATATTCAGTCTTGATTTCATCGTGGAAGCCTTCATCTTCCGAGTATTTTGTGACTGTTTTTTCTATTCCCTCCGTGTAAATCAAAGTTCCTATGGAGTTACAGTTCTCATACCAGTATGCGGGAACTACGTTTTTATTAATTTTTTTGATATTTATTTCTTTATAGATATCGTGAGGCGGATAAGAGCCGGTAGCGATGATTCCGATTATGCACTTGTGAAGTGCTGCATCATCCAAGTCAAAATTCATGCCGCCGCAGGAGATATCTTCGTTAATGACAAAATTTTCTACTCCGCAAAAAGGGCATTTGATTCTGTTTTTGATTAATGTTCCTTCGGGTAAGTCAAGCGGTGCGCCGCAGGAGCTGCATTTTAAATGTTCTGTCTTTATTCCCATAATAGTTTTTTCCTTTTCTCTTTTTGATTTTCAACAATCATAATTTTAAATGAAAACAGGGTAAAAGAAAAGATTTTGCCCAAAAAATATACGAATAAAACGAGAGGAAAGAGGCAATTCTTAAAGAGATCCGATATAAGAAAATATATCGAACGGATCCCTTAAGGTCAAAACTGGAAAAATACTCTGAAATAGAGTAAAATAACAATATGGGTGCAAATAAAAGGGCAACGATATCGGTTATTGTCTTTGCTTTGGTTTCTTTTATATTTATTGTTTCGTCCATGGGGATGAAAAGCAAGGGATCAGAAGAACAGACAACGAATATTGTTATAGTCACCGATACGGTTGCTGATTCAAATGAAGAAATTTTGAAACAGGCTGAAGAAGAGCCCGTAGTTGTTGTGCGGTCTTCTACCAAGCCTAAAACCGTTACAGCGGAAGAATCCGATCCGGATATGATTAAGATAGTCGTAAATGGGGAAGAAGTGTATGTCAATCCTGATGAGAATGTTGAATTCGAAGAGGAAATATTAACCGTAACATCCGATGAACTTGTAAAATGGGCTTTCACGGCATATTACGAGGGCTGGCAATATGTTTATGCAGGATGTGAAGAAGGATATGTGGATTGCTCGGGATTGATTAAATCCAAAGTGGAGGTTTGTGCGAGAGGCACTGAAGAACTCCTAGCCGAATCGGCCCTCAGCGGACCGATTGAGACAATTCCCGATATTCCGGGACTCGGAGTGTATTATCCCGGACATGTTGGAATTTATGTCGGGGACGGAAAGGTCATAGATGCCAGAACGGAAGCTTCCGGCATCGGATATGACGATATTGAGTACGAACACTGGACCAATTGGTTTGAAATAAAAGGAGTGGATTATTCGCGATATACCAATGACGGTAACGAATAATTATCTGAAATCGGGACTGATTTCAAAATCCATCTCTTTGTAATTCCATACGCAGCGTCCTATATTATATTTATCCATTACAGCATGGAAGTCGTGAAACCATTTTGCGGCTTCTTTTTTGTCTGCTCTGTCAATGACACCGTACTCTCCGCAATAGAGAGCGACGTTTCTATCCTTGGCAACATTGATTGCTTCTGCAAGAAGGGCTTCGAAATAATTCTCATCGGGACAGGCATTCTGATCGAATTTCTTAAAAGAAGCATAAGCCTGGCAAAGATATTTTTCGCTTAATTCCTCATATTTGGAATAGGGCATTGAATAATCGCATCTGAATTCGGTATCCATTGTCTCAATCCAATATGCACCCTGATGCGTAAACAAAAGAGGTTCGTAAGCGTGGAATGTATATATGATTTTGTCATCGTAAGGCAAGCTTAAATCCTTGATGGCTTCGAGACTGTTGTTATAATAACCGCCGACGATAATACGGATGTCGGGAGCAATTTCTCTGATATTTTTAATGCAGTTTAAAGATATTTCATTCCATTTATCGGAGTATTCCTTCTTTGTAACTTCGTTTAAAAGTTCAAAGGTTAGAATATCCGTGAAACCGCCGAATCTCTTGGCAAATTCAATCCATATTTCGTAAAAAATGTTTTGATATTCGTCGCTTTCGAAAAATCCTTTTTCTCCATGGAAAGGATCGAAGGAATAGCCGGGTGTGCGGTGAAGATCGAGAATCATGTGAAGATTGTATTTTTTGCACATTTCAATCGCAAAATCAATGTACTTAAAACCTTCTTCATTGAAATAATATTCGTGGCCGAGCACAAGATTATGACCGTATCCGATAACGGGAGCAACATCCTTAAATTCGGTACTGTCGGATAAAATAAGTTCATAATCGACAGGTATTCTTACATGATCGAATCCTCTCTCGGAAACTGTTTTGAAATCATCTTCGGTTATAAAAGAATCATAACGTTCTTTAGTGTGGTCGCACTGTGAAAGCCATCCGCCGAAGTTAACACCGTGTGTATATCCATTAAATATCTTCATATATCCTCCCCAAAAAGAAAAATAAGTTGATGTCGGTAGTATTTCTTAATAATAGTACCAAAATATACGATAAAATTAAAGTTGTGATAAAGGATCTATTCTTCAGAAGGAGTAAGTTCATCAATTTCCTCAACTCTGACATTCTTAATGTAAATAGTTGCCGTAGAACCTTTATTGCCCATATTGAATTCAAGTCGGCCGTTATTATCGTCTTTATCACGCATTGTAAACTCGTAAACATAAGTGGTCGGCTCTGTTGTTGCAGTGAATTTTGTATCTGCGAGATAACGAATCCAGCCTGCATTGGGTGCCGAAACACATACAATCAAAGGTCTTTCTTCATCTGCCCAGCAATCGAAAGTTACTCTGTAATTCTTTCCTTTAATCATCGGAAGTTCGGGCTGAACAAGCTGTACCGAATAATCGACCGTACCTTCTTTTTCGGTATATATTATCATTGTTTCATCTTTAATTTCTGCGCTTCCTTCGCCTCCTTCAAAAAGAAGGAAATACCAGTCTTCGGTATCATCAAGGTTTTCCGCAACGGCAAAATCGCCGTTATGAATGAAATTACCTGTCTCATCAGCCTGTCTGAAAACTTTTTCGGGCTTCTTTACATTTGTATCGTAAGAATCTTTTTGGTATACACGGACATAGTCAATTAAGAATTCCGCATTGTCAAAATCGGTTGTTTCATCCGGATTTCCGGGCCATGTACCGCCGACAGCGAGATTAAGCTGAACGTAAAAGTTTTGATTGAAAGGAGCGGGATATGGTTCTTCATCAGCGCCTTCAACGCATGTAAACCAATCGTTGACGGTTAAATAAAGTTCATCGTCGATATACCATCTTATTTCGCCGGGTTCCCATTCTACTGAATAATCATGAAAAGAATCAGCAAAAGAATTGTTTTCAAGTGTTACAACACCCTGCTGTTCAGCGTGGGGCTCACCGTAATGAACAGTACCGTAAGCGGTTTTGACATCACTTCCCAAAACTTCCATGATATCTATCTCACCGCACTTTGGCCAAATTCCGTAATAGTTTTCGTCGGTAGGCATCATCCATATTGCCGGCCATAAACCTTGTCCTTCGGGTACTTTTGCTCTTGCGACAATTTTGCCGTACATAAAATCCTGTTTGTTTTGAGTTTTAACTTTTCCGGAAGTGTAATAGTTGTTTCCTTTATCATTTTTTCCCTTGATTGCCTTAAGTACAAGGTTTCCGTCTTTAACAAAGACATTCTTGGTAGAAGTGGTATATTCCTGGAGTTCATTATTTGTCCAGCCGGGCTGGTGAGGGTCGTAACTCCAGATGCTTTCATTCAATAAGGTGCCGTCAAACTCGTCGTGCCAGAGAAGATTATAACCGTCAATCTCGGGTGCGGGGGTTCCTTCTTCGACATCCGGATTCGGGAGCAAATCAATTTCGGACTGATTTGAACCGTTATTGCATCCCGCGAATGCAAATATCGAAGAAGTCAGAGCCAATACAGTTATCATGGAAATGGTTTTCTTAAAATTTTTCATAGTTTTCACTCCTGCAAATACATTACTTTTTGTTACTGAGCATCTGTTTTTCCTTCTGAATATAATTTAGTTCATTTATTTTCAAAGATATATAAAAAATCTGATAAATTTGGTAAAATTATGATGTATATACATGACAAATCAGCCAAATTTTATCGCTGAGCTTAATAGGACAAAGAAGTGTGGATATTTCGTCCACAACAGTATAAAAAGGAAAAAGAGGAAAATATATGGATAATATTTCCGGAGAACTTATTTACAAAGAATATGTCATGCGCGAGGATTATTCTTTTCATGCGCCTTATAATCCCGAACTGGAATTTTATGAAGCCGTCAGAGACGGAAATTCAAAGGTTGTGGAAAAATCTCTTAAAGTGGATTTTTGTAATAAAAAAGGACTCGGAATTCTTTCTTCGGATTCACTTAGAAATTTTAAATATCATTTTGTGATAACAGCTGCACTGCTTTCAAGATACTGCATAGACGGCGGGATGGAGCATGAAATGGCATATCATATAAGTGATTTATATATAAACAGGGTGGATATCTGCACATCAAAAGAGGAAATATCGGCGCTTCACAGAAAAATGGTCAGAGAATATCTAAAAAGAATGTCCAAACTTAAGACGGATAATGTTTATTCAAAACATGTGGTGCATTGCATAAATTATATTTATGATCATCTTCACGAAAAGATTACCGTTGCCGATGCGGCATATGAGGCGGGAATAAGCGAGGGACATCTTTCGAGGCTTTTTAAAAAAGAAACCGGCATGTCATTCAATGAATATGTTATGCGCAAAAAAACCGAAACAGCCCGTAACATGATAGACTATTCCGGTTATTCGCTTTCTCAGATTTCCAACATTCTGGCTTTTGGAAGTCAAAGTTATTTTGTAAAAGTTTTTAAAAAATATGAAGGCATTACACCCGGCAAATATCAATCAACCCATTTGCCTTCGGCATTCATCTGATCAATCCAAAGTTTAAGAGACTCGATTGAAACGGTCATTTTATCAAGTTCGGATTTGATGTTTAAAAAGTCCTTCATTTCATCTTTGGTAATTTTTCCGTCTACCGTAATTTCAACGAGACGGTCCTTTTGTCTTGATAAAATATTTATGGTGGAAAGCATCTCGAGTGTAATCTGTGCGAGATCTTTTTCTTTTAATTCGGGAACGTAAAGCTGTCCGATCGGACATTCCTGTGAACAATAATAATTGCAGAGACTGGGTTTTTTGTAGGCCTTTGCCATTGCAAGAATCTCATCGGGATGAGGCTCGCATTTTTCACTCTCGATCTTTTCAATTCTGCTGTCACTCATGAAAACCAAAGCTTCGCTGGCCTGAGAACGAGTCATGCCTGCTTCTTCTCTGGAAAGCTGATAAATGTTTTTGTTTTCTTTGATAGATTTTTTGCCCATAATAACCCCTTCCTGATTTTTGATTATCCTGTTTAATTATATGCTATACAGGGCTTTTTGTGAAGACTTATAGATTATTGATTTTGCACTTTTCGTCGGATATAATTAAATGTGTGGAAAGACCGAAAATTAGTCTTTTGGGGGGACTCCATGAATCAGACCAAAAGTTCAAAGGGACTGAATCTTTTTACTTTAAAACTGATAGCGATTTTCGCGATGACCGTAGATCATGTTGCGTGGGCCTGCGTGCCTTTTGACAGTGTGCTTGGTCAGGTAATGCATGTGGTCGGAAGATTTACCATTCCGATTATGTGCTTTGCGATAGTGGAAGGTTATATTCACACTTCAAATGTGACAAAGTATGCGCTTCGTCTCCTTATTTTCGGTATTATTTCAGCCACGCCTTTTTATATGTTCTTCGGGTCAATGTACGGATACAGACAGAATATCATCATTGACCTTCTTATAGCTTTGCTTACGATAATGATTGCGGCGAACGAGAACAATTCCCTTTCCGCCAAAATCGTTGCGATAATCGGTCTCGGAATCATATCCGCCGCACTCGGAGGATGGCCGATTCTTCCGATGGTTTATGTTCTGATTTTCTACTTTTTCAGAGAAGATTTTAAGAAAAAATGCATCTATTTTTCGCTTGCAACATTTGTGCTGGTGCTGGCCCTTGTTATCTTTTCGGCAATAAATTCAGATGTACATTTTTTGAATGTTGACTGGAAATGGAATGACAAATTGTATCTTCTGGGATTTATTCTTCCTCTTGCACTTTTGTATTTTTACAACGGAGAAAAAGGCGGAAAAAGAATATCCTCATCACTTTTCTATATTTATTATCCCGCACATCTTTTGATTTTGTCATTGGCGTTTTCGACCATGAACGATATCAGAATGATTTTCATTCTCGTTCAGGCGACATCAATATTCCTTATTGTTATCCTGATGACCATGGCGGCTGTTCAAAGCAAAAATGCGGCAAATGCCTCGATAATTGCCATGCTCGCATTCGGCCTTTTGTTTATGGTAGGATATCTTGGCGAACTTATGAATCCTACGCTTGAGACCATAAAAGAAGTAGTTAAGATCGAATACGTGGCCGATTGCGGATTCTTAATCTGTTTTACATGGTTTGTGGCAGATTTCCTCAGAATGAAGATTCCGGTAACGATTTATATTATCGAAGGATGCGTCAGTGCGCTTACAATATTCGGTGTATATACGATGGACTCCAACACCCTTTTTTACAAGAGTTTCGAGGTCGGAGGAAACCTGGCATATCCTGTTGCAATAATAGAACCGGGAATCCTTTACTACGTTTTCTATATTTGCATAGTGCTGGTATTCGCGGGATTTGTCATGGCCAATTATATTTCAAGCCGGGAAATATCATACATTGAACATCAAAGAAGAATGATTATAAACTATGCCGTATTCGGTCTCTGGTTTTTCATTGCATTAAAGGCAATCGGAATATCGCCTTATGATCTTATAGCATTCGGTGTAATTGTGGCTATCTGCATAGTTTCCTACGGTACCATAAAATACGGCTTTAACAACAATACCAAAGTCATTGCCGCAAGTGCTCTTAACCATACTTCGGAAAGTGTCGTTGTTATCGATATGACCGGTGAAGTTTTGATGATGAACGAAAACGGCAAGGCACTGTTCCCTTATGTTCAGACAGGAAAAAATGTTAAAAGATACAGAGTGCTTAAGGACATCCTGGACGATAAGAGAAATATGCTTGAAAAAGACGATCATGTATACGGATTCAGAAAAGAACCTTTAAACGAAAACGGCGTGGTACAGGGCTACATGATCTGGGCATCGGATATAACCAACCAGGTTGAAGTATTCAATGAGATAAGAAGCAAAGCCGATACGGACGGCCTGACAGGGCTTTATAACAGAAGCGTGCTTGAAAGAATTGTTGCGGATGAACTTGCCGCAGATCGAAAAGGATCGCTCTTTATGACCGACCTCGATAATTTCAAAGCGGTAAATGACCATTACGGACACTCGACAGGCGATGCGGTACTTATCGCATACGGTGAGCATTTGTCTTTCATCTTCAAAGATACTGAAGCGCTTATCTGTCGTCTGGGAGGAGACGAATATACGGTATACGTAAGAGATTTAATCGATGAAGAAAAAGTCAAGGAATTCGCTTCAAGGATTATCTCGACACTCCCCGATAAAATGGGCAGATCGAGCCTTCCAACCATAGTGGGTTCGTCAGTGGGAATTACGATAAACGATGGAAAATTCAAAGATTTTGAGACTCTATACGAAACCACTGACAAGGCTTTGTATTTCTCAAAAGAGCATGGAAAGAACAGATATCATCTGAGTGAATAAGATGGTCGAAGGTGAGATATGGGATTATTTAAAAGCAGATATGAAAAAGATATGGACGAGGCAATAAAACGCCTCGAAATGAATATGAGCAACAACTACAAGGATGCAGCGCAAAGCAACTTTAAAGAGTTCGAAGAACTCTTCCGAAAGTACTGCGAAGACGGAGTGCTTAAAGACAAGGTCAAAGCTGCCTACGGCCAAAAGCTTACCGAATATCAAACCAAAATGCAGGGCTATACACACAAAGACCAGAAACCTTTCTGGACATAGTAAATCCTGCGAGCACGCTTCGTGCACTACCGCGTGCGCACTCTGTGCTCCGCGGCACCAACCGCACGATACACCGCGGGCACCGGAAAACAAAGCATACAAATTAAATTAACATGGAGATAGAAAAATGGGCATGAATGAAACTCCGGCTTCGGAGAGAAAACATATAGCGTTCTTTGGATGCAGGAATGCAGGAAAGAGCAGTCTTTTGAATGCGGTTACTGGACAGAATTTATCAATCGTATCGGATGTGCTCGGAACCACTACGGATCCGGTATATAAAGCAATGGAATTACTTCCTGCGGGCCCCGTGGTGGTTGTTGATACTCCCGGTCTTGATGATGAGGGCGAACTTGGAAAACAAAGAATCGTAAAAGCAAAGGAAGTATTAAGAAAAACGGATCTTGCTGTTCTTGTAGTTGATTCTGCAAAGGGATTCGGCAAAGAGGATGAAGAAATCCTTGATGCAATAAAGGATAGAAAGATATCATTTATTGTGGTGTACAATAAATCGGACATATCGAAGGCTCCTGTTATATCAGATATAAAGTCCGATGTGACAAATGACGATGGATCTTCGGATACAAAGGCAGAAAAAGGAGCATCACTGACAGGCGAAACAAAAGATTATGCAAAATCGGTTTCGCTTTCCGTAAGTGCACTTACGGGAGAGGGCATATTTGAGTTAAAAGAAGCCATAGCCAAACTTTTAAATGATTCGGACAATGACAAAGTTCTGATTGGCGATCTTGTTTCACCAAATGACCTTGTTGTTCTTGTGGTACCAATCGATAAAGCGGCACCGAAAGGAAGACTTATATTGCCGCAGCAGCAGACCATAAGAGATTTGCTTGATCACGGTGCGATACCTCTTGTATGTCGTGACAGTGAACTTGAAGGAGTAGTGGCAAAGTATAAAGCTGATATTAAACTTGTCGTAACCGACAGTCAGGCATTTAAGAAGGTCAGTGCGATTGTACCTGATGACATTCCCTTGACATCTTTTTCAATTCTTTTCTCGCGTTACAAGGGAGAACTTGATTATCAGCTTGAAGGAGTAGAAGCCTTAAAGAATTTAAAGGACGGCGATTATGTCTTGATTGCCGAAGGATGTACGCACCACAGACAGTGCGGTGATATCGGAACGGAGAAGATTCCTGCGATGCTAAAAAAGGCAGGTAATTTAAATATCGATTTTGTACACGGAGTTGAGTATCCCGATGATTTGGATAAATATAAAGTCATCATTCATTGCGGCGGCTGCATGCTTAACGAAAAGGAAATGAAATACAGAATCGAAGCAGCAAAACAAAGAGGTGTTGCGATTACCAATTATGGTATGTGCATCGCATATTTTACGGGAGTGCTCGAACGAAGCATGAAGCCTTTGATGGGATTATAGAAATGTACAACGGATTGATAAATGTCTACAAGGAACCGGGCTTCACATCAATGGATGCCGTGGCGGTTTTAAGAGGCATATTAAAACAAAAGAAAATCGGACATACAGGAACCCTCGACCCGGCGGCCGAGGGCGTATTGATGGTTTGCCTTGGAAACGCAACTAAACTTTGTTCTTTTCTGGAAGATAAGGATAAAGAATATGAATGCAGGTTGCTTCTTGGAGTAACAACCGATACGGAGGATACGACGGGCACGGAAATCACAAGAAAAAGTGTTTCTCTTAATCCGGAAGATTCGGTCGATTGTTTGTTAAGCGAAGAACAGATAAAAGAGACTTTTCTTTTGTTTAAAGGAGACATCAAACAAATCCCTCCGATGTATTCTGCTCTGAAAAAAGACGGAAAGAAATTATACGAACTGGCCAGAGCCGGAAAAGAGATTGAGCGAGAAGCAAGGGATATTACTATCCATGATATTGAGATAAAAAAAATTGATCTTCCGTATGTTACATTCAGAGTACACTGTTCAAAAGGAACATACGTAAGGTCTCTTTGCAGGGATATCGGTGAGAAACTCGGCTGCGGCGGCTGCATGGATCATCTTTTGAGAACAAGAGTATCTTTTTTCTCGAAAGAAAATTCGCTTAGACTTTCCGAAATTGAAGAACTTGCAAAGGCAGGAGAAGTCGACAGATTTATTCTTCCGACAAGCGATGTGTTTAAAGACTTACAATCCATTTATGTTAAAGAAGAAAGCAGCAAGATTATACAAAACGGGAATTCTTTATTGTGGAGCAATATAGAGAAAATTGCTGATGATAACATAGGCCCAAAAGATAACGTGGAATTAAAATCCAAGGTTGGCAATTCGCAGATGTTCAAAGTTTATACGGCAGCAAACAAATTTATCGCTGTATATAAATACGACGAAGCCGAAGACATATTCAAATGCGAGAAGATGTTTCTTTAGGAAAAAACATCAGAACTGCAAACGGTAATAAACGGAAAAGAAAATCGTTTATTCTTTAGATAGAGAGGAAATATAATTTTGAAAAAAATAATCAGCATATCAATTTTTGTTTTATCGGTATTGTGCATTTCGGCATGCAACAAAAATATATCGAATAATACAAACAATCCAAACAATCCACCGGTTACCAATTCCTTTTCGGAGCCGGAACCGATAGTGCATGAACCAATGGAGGTTTCAATTCTTCATATCGAAAATACTGATGTTTTTGAAAAAGGATATTATGAATTTTTTTTTGATTACGAAGGAGAAGAGGACTTTTTTTATCAGTTAAGTACCAAAGCCGTATTCAAAAGAATGTGGGATGATGATACCGATTGGAAAGTGTACGTTTCGGACAGGAAAATCCGCGAAGAATACATAGATTATATGTTTGAAAATACCGAGCCTGACTTGGTAAATGACGGAGAACTGGACATTCACTCGGGACAATGGATCTATTTTTACTGCGATCATAATTCCTCAAATTCCGATAAGCCAAACAATGCGGGATACACTGTTAAATATCCTTTCGGCAAACTGCCTGACAAGACAGAAATGACTCCGGAGAGTGAGACTGAAAATTTCTTTTCAAATGTGTATGAATTCGGTGAACCTCTTTTGGATTATACGGTCTGCGATGTGACGGGAGACGGTTATGATGATTATTGCAACTGCCATATGACAGGAAGCGGAATGGTAAGGGTTCAGCTTATTGTTTATGATCAGAAAAACCACCTTGATTATGTGCTTGACGGATATGATTACAGTTATAAAATTATCGGAGTTGAGAACGAAAAACTGATTGTTGAGGAAATCGGACCATACGGATACGATGATTCTTTGATTAAAACAACGACAGGGACGGTAATGATCGATGAAGATGATAACCTTGTATTTATAAAAGAATTATCCGAAAAGGACTTAATGGATTTTGGCGATTTCTCCGGAGAATGGATTGATGAAAAAATCAAAGAAATAAGCATTACAAGCGCCGAAGAGATTGAATATGTAAGATGGGTTGACGATACTGAAAATGCCCTTCAGATAGGAATCAAATACAAGATGCCAAGCGAGGACAGATGGTGCGACCATAAAAAAGATTATTTTGTATTTAAGGACGACTGTAAGCCTCTGTTGGTTGATTATTCTTTTGAAGAAAAGACCGGCACTGACAGAATGGTATTTGCAAATCCCACATTCGAGAGTCATTTTGAGGATGTGAATTTTGACGGATCGGATGAGCTGATTATTCACAGAGGCACCAACGGAAACAGCGGGATGGAGATGTATTCCGCATATGAATTAAAAGACGGAGAATACGTTTTCTTTCCTGCATTTGAATGGATATATTCGTATACGGTTAATTGGGACGATAAAACGATTGAGTGCGTAAGAACGAGCGGAGATTCAGAGAATAAGACATACATTACGACTTATTCCTACGAAGACGGCAAGTATTACAAAACGGGGGAGAGAGAAAGCGAGTAAGCAGACTTTCACCCGATGTAAAATTCAATCGGGAAGATAATGGTTATGAATGCTTACTGATTCCTGTCGTGTCTCACTTATGCGAATTTCTGTAAGCGTAGAAAATATATTGCTGGATAACGCCGTTGTATGGAGCGTAAAGATTCATATCAAAACCGTTTGGAAAATGTTCTTCCAAAGCGCGGTTAATCCACACATCTTTAGGGAAAAAGTTAAGACGGTGAAAACCGAACAAAGCGATGCAGGATGCGACTTTATCGCCGACACCCTGCATCTTTTTTAATTCTGATAAAAGATCGTCATCAATGAGTTTATCCAGTCTTTCGAATTCGTTTTTATTTGAAAAGAAAAGGTCGGCTGCATTTTTTATGTAATCGAGCCTGTAACCGAGTCCGCATTCGGCCAGTTTTTCTGTGGGTACTGAAAGAATCTGCTTAGGTGTGGGAAAAGCGTACAAATTTTCGCCGAGTTTATCCCCGCATGCTTTCGAGAGACGCTCTATGGAAGTCTTGATGGCGGGAATACTTTTTCTCTGTGAAATGATAAAAGAAACAGTCATTTCCCATTTATCCTGATTAAGAATCCTCATACCGACGGATCTGTCGGCACAATCCTTTAAGAAAACATTGTCTTCGGCCATTTTTCTTATCTTCGCATAATTCGTTTTAAGATCAAAATAGTCATACCAGATCTCTTTAAATTCCTGCTCGCTGCATGAAAAATCAACCTTGCCGTTACCAAGGTCTTTTATATAAAGAACTTTGCCGAATGCGATGATTCGGTAAGTGTCTTTTTCCGCCTCTATAAATCTGAAACACTGTCCGCTGTTTGCGATGACATTTAAATCGAAATCATCCTTAATAATTATTTCCATAACAAATCCCGTCCGATATCTTTAAACCCTGTTCATTTTCGATTTTAAATGCTTGAAACTCTTTTTTCAAGAATTACAAATTTGTATTCTTTAAATTGCGGCTATGTTATAATAAAACACGACAGGTTTAACGTAAGAAAACAACTTTTCAGGGAGACTTTATGAAAATAATTCATGCAGCGGACCTTCATCTGGATTCGCCGATGAAAACACATCTTGACGGTGAAAAAGCGGAGAAGAGAAAAAACGAACTCACGCTTAATTTTTCGCGTCTTTGCGATACGGCAGCAGACTTAAAGGTTAAGGCGGTTTTGATAGCGGGAGATCTTTTTGATACGAAAAGCGTAAGCAAAAAGGTCGCAAATATCGTGCTTGCACAGATAAATAAATATAAAGACATTGATTTTTATTACCTTCGCGGCAATCATGACAGAGACAGCTTTTTGAGCTTTATTAAAAGCACGGGCGATATCCCTTCGAATTTCCATATGTTTGAGGACGAATGGAGTTCGTATTGTTTAAATCCCGAATCTGACGGCAGAAAGATAATGCTTTACGGTGCGGAATTCAACAATAACGCATCTAAAATCATTACGCTTTTTAATGCCGATTTTAATGATATAAACATTGTGACCCTGCATGGCCAGGAAAATGAGTATACGGGAAAAGACAAGACCGATATAGTTCCGATTTCGGCACTGAGAGGAAGGGGAATAGATTATCTTGCGCTCGGACATGTGCATGAGCATAAGATTAAAACTCTTGATTCGAGAGGGATTTACTGTTACCCCGGATGCCTTGAAGGAAGAGGGTTCGATGAATGCGGAGATCATGGCTTTGTACTCCTTGACATAGATGAAGAAAACGGGGATATCATTCCTCAGTTTATAGATTTTGCGTACAGAAAACTTCACACGCTGGATATCGATATTTCAAACCTTGAAAACTCAGGTGAAATCATCGAAAAAATCGGAAAAGACATCATGGCATGCCGTTACAGCCCAAGAGACATGGTGAAAATCCGTCTTGTCGGTGAGGTGGATGAAAATGCGGAAATCAACGAGATGCTTATAGCCGATGCTTTTAAGGATGAATACTTCTTCGTGAAGGTTAAGAACGAAAGCAGCGTTCGCGTCAACTACATGAAATACGCGCTTGACGAATCGCTTAAGGGCTGGTTTATAAGACTTGTGCAGAATTCCGATGAAATTGACGAAGAGACTAAAGGACAGATTGTCAGAATGGGCCTTAATGCGCTCTCGGGAGAGGAGATCGTGCAATGAGATTAAAGGCTTGTCATATAACAGGATTTGGAAAAATGAATGACAGATCGTTTGATTTTACGAACGGTCTTAATGTATTTTGCGAAGAAAACGGTTTCGGAAAAAGTACGCTTGCTTCATTCATTAAGGTAATGCTTTACGGATTCGAAGATGAATCTAAAAGAAGTTTAAAGGATAAAGAGAGAGAAAAATACCGCCCATGGAACAAAGGTGTTTACGGCGGAAGCATTGTTTTTGAATATGACGGAAAAGAATACGAAGTCAGCAGAACTTTCGGCAAAAACGAGAATGATGATTCATTCGAAGTCAGGGAACTTCCGTCAAATGCGGTTTGCAATCTTTTTGAAAAAAGTTCGCTCGGAGAGACCATCTTCGGGATTGATAAAAATTCATTTTTCAGAACCGCATACATTGCTTCAAGAGATTTAAACAAAAGCGATGAGAGCATCACGGATTCGATAAGGGCAAAGCTCGGAAATCTTACGGATGCAACGGATGATATCAACAATTTTGATACGGCCGTATCCAGATTCGAAAAGAAAATGAATGAGTATACGCCCGAGAGAAAGACAGGTAAAATCAAAAGCCTTCAAAACGAAATTGCTGACAAAAACAACAGACTAAGAAATCTCGAGGACGTTGAAAAGGCAACGGAAATTCTTGAAGGCCAGATTGTTGCGCAGACCGGACGAATCGATAAAGACAAACTTCGCATTAAGGAACTTAAAGATACCGAAGGCAAAGTCATGAAGGCTGAGTCAAACAAAGCCAAAAAGAAAATGTATGATTCGCTTAAGGAAGATTACGAGACGAGCAGAAAAAATACGGATGAAATTTTTGACTTTTTTGCAGGACATATTCCTTCGCTTTCCGACATTAATTCCGTAAGAGAGAAAAGCTTAAGAAAGAAGAATCTCGTAAACGAGATGAACTCTTTAAAAATCGAAGACGAGGAAAGATGGAATAAACTTAAAAACAGATTTGAAAACGGAACACCCACCGAAGATGAGATAAAGAATTATATCAGTCTTTGGAACGAGATGCAGTCGAAGAAAAAAGAGACAGACGATAAAGAAGAAAATCTTAAAGAAGAAGCGGAAAAATATATTGAGAACAAAAAAGCGGAATGCAGCGAGAATTACGAAAGAGGTCTTGAAGCATTCAGAACCGCCGAAAAAAAGAGAAAGACTAAACTTACGATATTTATTATTCTTGCCGTTATTTTTTTTGGAGCCACGATAGCGCTTACCGTGATGGGAATGATGGGAAAGAGGGCTGATTTTATCCTTATCCCCGAGGTTGCCTCCTTTGTAATAGGAGTAATATTCGTAATACTCATTTTTGCTTTAAGACTTTTGAAAAAAGGAGAATTTAATTTAAGCCGAGACGTGGATATTACCGAAGAAGAAGCGATTTCGAAAGTGGATTCTTCAAATTTTACAAGAAATGTCATTAAGTCCCAAAGAGGCGAGATTGAATTTACCAACAATCAGGTTAAGAACTTTTTTGAAAAATACAAAGCTTCTTTCAGGGAAGACAAAGTCGTGGATGAACTTGTCGTCATGCTTGAGGATGTCAAAGAGTACGGCGCATTAAAGTCAAGGAACTCGAAACTTGAGAGCGACAGACTCGAATACGAACAGTTAAGCGGCGAAATCAAAGAGTTTTTTGACCGGATAGGCAAGAGCGGCGACGAAGAAAACGACGAGCAGCTGGACGAATATCAGAGGAAGTCGGTTCGCTTCGTTTCCTGCATGGAAGAAAGCGAAAGAAAAAAGAATAATTTAGTGCAATTTGAGTCAGAAAATGATATAACAGATATATGCACGGACTATCCCGAAGATCTTCCCGATATCGGCGATTTAAGAGACGAAGTCGCAGAGCTTGAAGAGGAAATCGAAAAGGAAACGGAAGCCCTTTCGAATTTCAGAAACCGTCTTGAAGAAAGACAGGAAGAAAGGGATGAACTTATCCTTTTAAAGGTCAGACTCGAAGAGGATAAGGAGAGACTTGCAAAATACGAAAAAGATTACGATCTTATGTCAAAGACTCTGGAGTTTTTGAGCAGAGCCAAGAATGAACTTTCACTTAAATACACCGGTCCGACGATGGATGGATTCAAAAAATACTGTTCGTTCTTTGATGAGGAAGATTCGGAAAGCTTCAGAATAGACACTGATCTGAATCTTACAAAGACCGAAGAAGGAATGCAGCGAAGAATAAGCGATTTGAGTCTCGGACTCAGGGAAGTGACGGATTTTTGTCTTCGCCTTGCGCTTATAGATGCGATGTATCAGAAAGAGAAGCCTTTTGTAATCCTTGACGATCCTTTTTCGGATTATGACAAGAGCAATCTTTCGGGCGCGATGAAGGTTCTCGAGGACATTTCAAAAGACTATCAGATAATATATTTTACCTGCCACGAGAGCAGAACCGTTAACGATAATCCTTACAGGATGATTTAAAGGAGGGAAGATATGGACGATAATGCAAAAACGTTAAAGAAACTTTATATAGGTCAGATTGTTAACCGTATACTTCTTATTCTTGCAATGATTATTCTTATTGCCAATCTTGTGGGAACGATAATAATGGCAGTTGAGATTAAGCGTTTTACGGTTATGATAGAGCCTGCAATCGAAGCAATCAATGCGATTGATGTCGAAGAACTCAACAAGACTCTCGTTACGATTAACAACGCAGTTGATGTATTTAAGATTGATGAAGCACTTGATGCCATAAGCAAACTTGATTTCGAGGGATTCAGCAAAGTGGTTAACGGTATTGATGTCGACAAGCTAAACAGTACGCTTGAAAAAATAGATGAAGCTTCCAATTTCATGAAGCGTATCGGAGACGGAATGAATACATTCCTTAATCAGTTCGGCATAAACATGGGCAAATAAATTTGCTTACAATAAGGAGGAGAAGAAAATGAAACTTTTAAAAGAATTTAAGGAATTTGCTCTCAAAGGAAATGTAATGGATATGGCTATCGGTGTTATCATCGGCGGCGCTTTTTCGTCGATTGTTACATCACTTACAACAAGCTTTATCAATCCTTTGATCAACAGTGTCGGCGGTGCTGAAGTAGCCGGTGCAATCAAGCTTCCCTGGGTAGATTACACAGGATTGGATTCGGAAGCAGCCTTGGCTTTGTCACTTAACTACGGTGCATTCATCACAGCCATCATCAACTTCCTGATTCTTGCTGTTATTCTTTTCATCATGCTCAAGGCTATCAACACAGCTACAAAGGCAGCAGAAGAAGCAGCTAAGAAACTTAAAAAGAACAAAGAGGAAGAAGAGGCAGCAGCTCCCACAACTAAGATTTGTCCTTTCTGTAAGAGCGAAATCGACATTGAAGCTACAAAATGTCCTCACTGTACATCCGATCAGCCTGCTGAAAGCAAGTAATTCATATATGAATAATAAAAATCGCATCGATAATTCGGTGCGATTTTTTAATTTGATTCTGTTTTTCAATCAATTATATTTATAATTGCGTATTTATTTTTCCCAGTCTCTTGTACAGGCGACGGCTTTATGCCATTTGTTTAATTTATCCTGCTGTTCTTCGTATGAAATCCTCGGCTCGAAGATTCTGTCCACTGAATTGTTTTCAAGCAAATCTTCTTTGTTCTTCCAATATCCTACCGCGAGACCTGCCAGATATGCAGCACCCTTGGCTGTGGTTTCCACACATAAAGGTCTGTTGACATGTGTTTGGATAATATCTGCCTGCATCTGCATCAAAAGATTGTTGGCGCAGGCACCGCCATCGACGTTAAGTCCGGAGAGTGTTACCGAAGCATCGCTTTCCATGGCGGTTAAAACATCATAGGTCTGATAAGCGAGCGATTCAAGTGTCGCTCTGATTATGTGATATTTATTCACACCCCTTGATAATCCGACGATTGCACCTCTTGCATAGGGATCCCAGTACGGTGCTCCAAGGCCGGTGAAAGCGGGTACCACGTAGCATCCGCAGGTATCTTCGACTTTGCTTGCGAAGAATTCGGAATCGGATGCGGAATCAATGAATTTCAGTTCATCGCGAAGCCATTGGATTGCGCTTCCCGCTACGAATATCGAACCTTCCAGGGCATATTCTATCTTTCCGTCAATACCCCAGGCAATGGTTGTAACGAGTCCCTTTTTGGAGAAGACGGGTTTATCTCCGGTATTCATCAAAAGGAAGCATCCCGTGCCGTAAGTACTCTTGGCCTGGCCCGGCTTAAAACATGTCTGTCCGAAAAGAGCTGCCTGCTGGTCGCCTGCCGCACCTGCGATTACGATTTCTCCCCCGAAAAATTCTTCCTTTGTCTTTCCGTATATTCCGCTTGAAGGCATAACTTTTGGAAGCATTGAAATCGGAATATCGAGCTCTTTTAAAATATCCTCATCCCATTTTAAATCAACGATGTTATAAAGCATCGTTCTGGAAGCATTTGAATAATCCGTTATATGAACGCTTCCGCCCGTTAATTTCCAGATAAGCCATGTCTCGACCGTTCCGAAAAGAAGTTTTCCTTCCTCGGCCCTTCTTTTGGCACCAGGAACATTTTCAAGGAGCCATCTGATTTTCGTCGCACTGAAATACGGGTCAATCACAAGACCGGTTTTCTCACGATAAATATCTGTTAATCCTTTGGAGACCAGTTCCTCGCAGTAATCGGCTGTTCGCCTGTCCTGCCATACGATTGCATGGTAAATCGGCTCTCCCGTTTCTTTATCCCATACGATTGTTGTTTCTCTTTGATTGGTGATTCCGATGGCAGCGATATCTTCCGCTTTTGCACCGATTTTAGAAAGTGCTTCGCTTGCCACGGAATACTGAGTCAGCCAGATTTCCGATGCGTCGTGTTCAACCCATCCGGATTTCGGAAAATACTGCGTAAATTCTTTTTGCGTAACGGAAACAATTTCACCTTTTTTGTTAAAAAGAATACAGCGGTTTGAAGTGGTTCCCGCATCCAACGCCATTATATATTTGCTCATGGATTTATCCCTTCGTTTTATTCAAAATCAAAAGTGTAAGGCAGACCCAGAGCATTTCTTACTTCGATAATATCCTTTTGAACACTCTTGCTTACCGGCACGCCTTTTTCTTTTCTCTCAAGCCAAACCAGATATTCTTTTTCGCCGGCAGTATAAATTCTGTCCTGACCGGGTGCTTTTTTGGATGCACGAAGAGCTCTGCAGATATCACCTGCAGTCTTTTTAAATGTTTCCAATCCGCAGAAAGCTTCAGGGTCAACCACGAAGAAGAAATGTCCGAGATGATACATTTGAGGTTTGCCGTTTTCATCGACACCCGTCAATGCTTTCATAAACTGTCCGCCTGAAAGTGCAGCAGACAGAATTTCAACCACTGCCGCATATCCGTAGCCTTTGTAACCTGCAAGTTCATCACCTATTCCGCCAAGCGGAGCGAGTGCTGCGGTACCGTCAACCAAAGCCTTTAAGATTTCTTCCGAGTCGGTCATTGCCTCACCCTTTTCGGAAACGACTGTTCCGGCGGGAGTGGGTTTTCCTTCTCTTGCGTAATATTCGATTCGCCCGCGCTGAACTATGGAAGTAGCGCAGTCAAGGCAGAAAGGAAATTCTTCATCGGTCGGAAGAGAGAATGTGAGAGGGTTTGTTCCCATCATGTTTTCCACACCGAAGGTGGGTGCAATAGAAGGACGTGCATTGGTTCCGGTTACTCCGATTAATCCTTCCTTGCAGGCCATAGAAGTCCAGTATCCGGCTATGCCGTAATGAGTGGAGTTACGGATTGCTCCGCCTGCCATGCCGCATTTTTTGGCTTTTTCGATAAGCATCTCCATCATTTTGTGAGAGGCTACCATGCCCATGCCGTCATGCGCATCCATAACGACGGTGGTCGGAGTCTCTTTTATAATCTCGATATCCGTGGTCGGTAAAAGAGTGCCTTTTTTGATTCGATCGATGTAAATCGGCTTGAAACGATTGCAGCCGTGACTTTCGATACCCCTTCTGTCGGACTCAAGAAGCACATCCGCGCAGATTGCGGCATCTTCTTTCGGAACGCCGTATCCGACAAAGGCGTCAATAAGAAAGGAATTCATTAATTCCCAAGAAACATAAGAACGATTATCCATATTTTTGTACCCCCATACTATAATTTTAACTTGTATTTTTTATAAATCAACCGCGTTTTATGACTTTGAATCGTGATTGTTAACTTACGTCGGCGCGTGGTATAATTATTATGTATAAGAACTTTGATTCAGAGCTTTTTTTAAGGCTGTTTTTGTAATGGAAATCGGGGGGATTGCCATGAAAGAAGAAAGATATACGCACGTTTCCAAAACCGACGGACTGGAAATATCCGTTCTTAGAATCGAGCCTGACAACGCAAGCGAAATAAAAGGAATCGTACAGGTTGTTCACGGCATGAATGAGTACAAGGAAAGATACATTCCTTTCATTCAATATCTCGTGGGAAAAGGCTATCTTTGCGTAATACACGATCACAGAGGACACGGACAAAGCATTAAAACTCCGGACGATCTCGGACATATGTACGAGGGCGGATTTGAAGCGTTAATCGATGATACCCATGAGATAACCCTTGAAATAAAAGAGTATGCAAAAAAAATCACCGGGGAAGATCTGCCCATAACACTTGCCGGTCACAGCATGGGATCGATGGTTGTCAGAAGTTATATAAGAAAATATGATTCCGACATCGACAAGCTCATCGTCATAGGCTGCCCGTCAAAAAAGCCCGGCATGAAAGCCGGACTCCTGCTTATAAAAATTATCAAACTGTTTAAAGGTGAACGCTTCAGAAGCCACTTTGTTGCATCGCTTGTTCTCGGAGACTTCGAAAAGAGATTCAAAAGCGAGGGACCGAGTGCATGGGTCAATTCCGATCCCGAAGAAGTCAAGAAATACAGAGCGGACCCTCTTTGCATTTACATGTTTACTTTAAACGGATACGAAAATCTTGTCCGTCTTACCATGCGTACATATACGGACGGCGGATATGCAATGAAGAATCCGTCACTTCCGATTCGTTTCTTTTCGGGTGCGGACGATCCCTGCGCAATAAGCGAAAAGGATTTTAACAAAGCCGTCGAACTGCTTAAGAAACAGGGCTACACAAATGTTAAAGGAAAGATGTACAAAGGTCTTCGCCATGAAATATTAAACGAGCGAGAAAAAGACACAGTTTATGAAGATATGCTTTCCTTTATCGAAAGTTGATTACTGCTTGCGAAATACTATGGTGCCGTTTGACGCATCCATGGATTCCACAATTGCGAGGCTCTCTAACCGGATTCCTTTTTCGTGGATGATTTTTCCGCCGGACTGGAATCCTTTTTCTATTGCAATGCCGACGCCTTCGACTGTTGCGCCTGCCGCATTTATAAGGTCAATCAGACCGTTAACGGCACATCCGTTTGCGAGGAAATCATCTATTATAAGAATATGATCGTCGGCAGATAAAAACTTTTTTGAAACGATGATGTCATAGACTTTCTTTTTGGTAAAAGATTCAACTTTTGAAGTGTACATTTCACCGTCAAGATTGATGCTTTGCGCTTTCTTGGCAAATACTACGGGAACATTAAAACATTCCGCAGCCACACATGCGATTCCGATGCCGGAAGCTTCGATTGTAAGAATCTTGTTGATGGGTTTGTCGGCGAAAAGTTTTTTCCACTCAAGTCCCATCTCGTGAAAGAGTGCAACATCCATCTGATGATTTAAGAAACTGTCTACTTTAAGAACGTTTCCTTCTTTGACAACACCGTCTTTGATAATTCTGTCTTCTAAAAGTTTCATTTTCTCTTCGGCTATGCCGATCCTTTCATAAATATGATTCGAAATAGAATCTCTGTGTCTATGTTAGCACAGCACCATATTTTTATCCATATGGGATTTGATGGACAAGTAAAGGAAAAAATGTCCAAAAAGAATTGAAAAAATTTTTAAATATGTTCAGTTTGAATAAAAATGCCAAAAAGAATCGTTTTTGATTTGACACTGATTTTGAATAAGGTATATACTCCATTGTGTCGACTAATGACGATTTTTTATCAGGAGGATATTATGAAAAAACTACTCAGTGCTATTCTTGCATGCCTTATGGTTTTTTCCCTTGCAGCTTGTACAGCTTCGGGAAACAGCAATAACGGTGCGGCAAACGGTAAGGTAAAAGCAGGATTTATTTTCTTACACGACGAAAACTCTACTTACGATCTCAACTTCATCAACGCAGCAAAGGAAGCTTGCGAAAAACTCGGCGTTGAATATGTCTTAAAGACAAACATTCCCGAAGGTCAGGAATGCTACGAAGCAGCATGTGAACTTGCTGATGCAGGTTGCAACATTGTATTCGCAGATTCATTCGGACATGAAGATTACTTAATCGAAGCAGCTAAGGAATACAAGAACGTGGAATTCTGCCACGCTACAGGTACAAAGGCTCACACAGAGAACCTTCCCAACTATCACAACGCTTTCGCTTCAATCTACGAAGGTCGTTACCTCGCAGGTGTTGCTGCAGGAATGAAACTTAACGAGATGATTGACAACGGTGAAATCACACCCGAGCAGGCTAAGATCGGATACGTAGGTGCTTACACATACGCAGAAGTTATTTCCGGTTATACATCATTCTTCCTCGGTGCTCGTTCAGAATGCCCTACAGCTACAATGGATGTTACATTTACAGGTTCATGGTACGATGAGACAGCTGAAAAGGAAGGCGCTGTTAAGTTAATCAACAACGGCTGCGTACTTATTTCACAGCATGCCGATTCCATGGGTGCTCCTACAGCTTGTGAAAACAACAATGTTCCCGATGTATCTTACAACGGAAGCACAGAGAGCGTAGCTCCCAACACATTCATCGTTTCTTCACGTATCAACTGGGTTCCTTACTTCGAACTCATCATCAAGTCCGTACAGAACGGTGAGAAGATTCCTACAGATTACACAGGTACAATCGAGACAGGTTCTGTTGTTCTTACAGACCTCGGAAAGATTGCTCCCGCTGAAGGAACACAGGCTAAGATAGATGCTGTAAAGGCAGAGATTCAGGCCGGCACAAGAAAGGTCTTTGACACATCAACATTTACAGTAGGCGGCGAGACAGTTACTTCCTACATGGCTGATGTAGATACAGATGCAGCTTATGAAGGCGATCATGAAGTTATTTCCAACGGTGCATTCAATGAATCTGCAGACGGATTCAGATCTGCTCCTTACTTTGATTTAAGAATTGACGGAATTACTCTTCTTGATGAATCATACTAATATGTGATACACTAAAGAAAGGCGGTGCGTATACTCGACCTACCGCCTTTCTTTTTTATTTGTTTCAGGAAATTCATTTTATATAAAACAGAGGTTTTCAAAGTGGCAGAGGCAGCTGTAAAACTTGTTAATATCACAAAAAGTTTCGGTCAGGTAAAAGCAAATTCCAATGTTTCCTTAGAGATTAACAAAGGCGAAATTTTGGCGCTTCTCGGAGAAAACGGAAGCGGCAAGACCACTCTTATGAATATGCTCTCGGGTATCTATTATCCCGACGAAGGCCAGATTTTTATCAATGGAAAAGAAGTATCGATTTCTTCCCCGAGAATTGCATACGAACTCGGTATCGGAATGGTGCATCAGCATTTCAAACTTGTTGATGTTTTAACCGCTACGGAAAATATCATCCTCGGACTCGAAGGCAAATTAAACAAAAAAGAAGCAGCGGGAAAAATAAAAGAGATTTGTGACAAATACGGATTTGATATTAATCCCGACCAGAAGATTTATGACATGTCCGTATCACAAAAGCAGACTGTTGAGATAGTCAAGGTTTTATACAGGGGAGCAAATATTTTAATTCTCGATGAACCCACAGCCGTTTTAACACCTCAGGAATCCGAAAAACTCTTTAACGTTATGCGTAACATGAAGGCTGACGGAAAGGCTCTTGTTATCATTACACACAAGATGCACGAAGTTGAATCGATTTCAGACCGCGTTGCCATTTTAAGAAAGGGCGAATACATCGGAAGCCTTATGACCAAGGATACCAACGCTTCGGAAATGACGGACATGATGGTCGGTCGAAGCGTATCGCTTAACATAGCAAGACCCAAGCCCGTCAATCCCAAGCCCAGAATCAAAGTTGAAGGACTTACGGTCAGAAATATCGAAGGAATTGAAAAATTAAAGAATGTTTCATTCGTCGCTCAAAGCGGAGAGATTCTCGGAATAGCAGGAATCTCCGGATGCGGTCAAAAGGAACTTCTTGAAGCGATTGCAGGATTACAGCCCGCGGAAAGCGGAAGCATAAAATATATCAACGATGTCGGAGAGGAAGAAGAGCTTCTCGGAAAAGACCCGAGAAAGATTGAGGAACTCGGCGTGGCACTTTCATTTGTTCCCGAAGACAGACTCGGTATGGGACTTGTCGG
>DFEM01000163.1 GCA_002369155.1 Lachnospiraceae bacterium UBA3802
TCATATCCTGGAAAAGGCCCACATAAGAAATGCCGGCGTTGTTTATAAGAATGTCGATGGTGGTTTCACCTAAGAAATCATCGAGTGCTTCCTTGGATCTTTCGGTGTTTGAAAAATCTATGGATGCAGTAAATACTTCAATATCGTATCCGGAAGAAAGTTTGTCCGCAAATTCATCAAGTTCATTGATTCTTGAATTGCAAACCAGAAAAAGATTGTTGCCGGCTTTTGCGAATTCAAGTGCGGCGGCACTTCCTATGGAACCGCTGGCTCCTGTTATCAATATGTTTTTTCTCATATTTTTTCCTCGTAAGTAATTTCAGGTAATAATTTATGATTTTCTGATTAATGCAGAGAGAACGTCATCTATTGAATTCGACTGCGCATAAAGAGTATTTACCGCTTCGTTGATTCTGTCAATATAATGCGCATCCGAATCCGTAATCACATTGCAGTTTTTAAGATAGGGGTTGGCTTCCTGAAGTTTATGCAGATTTGCCATGTTTGCAAGTTCGAAGCATTTAAAATCGGAATCCGGCGGAACAAATCCGAGATTGGACATTAATGAAAAAGAATTTTTGTCGATATGAGCAGGTACCATTACACCGTTAAAAGGCTTAATGGCTTCATTAACCTTATCGAAAGAAATATCGGTTGCTGATATTAAAAGAGTGGGAAATGTTCCGATAACCTCATCGTTTTCATCGCATAAAAACTGATCCCCGAAAGCTTTTGGGTCATTGGGGATCTGAAGAATTCTCGGTTCGACATAAGCATCGAAGCCCATTGCATCCTCTAAGGTATGAAAGAGACAAAGGACATGAACTTCTTCGCTTGTCGTGAGCTCCATTCCCGGGATAACCGTGATACCGTATTCTTTGCCTATAGCCATGGCTGAAGCGCAGTTTTTACAGGTATTGTGATCGGTAAGAGCTATAACGTCGAGATTTTTGATAACGGACATTCCCACAATATTTCCGGGCGTGGATTCATTGTCGCCGCAGGGTGACAGGCAGGAATGAATGTGCAAATCATAATGAAGAGGAATCATAAGGAATTGTTTACAAGAAGTGCGGCATCGAATATCGGAAGGTCTGTTTTGAATACCGCAATTCCTTCCTCCCTCGCTTTATCGATTAATGTGCTGTCGAAAGCTACACCTTCCGCAAGAATAATGCACGCAACATCCGTTAAGGATGCAACTGCAAGAGTATTTACATTGGCCATTACGGTAACCCATGCAGAACCCGAAGGGGCTTTGCCCATTGCGATTGATAAAAGATCGCAGCAAAATACTCCGGTAATATCGGATTCTTTCGAATCGGAGAGTAATGTGAATTCCGGTAAATTATTCAAATCAGAAACTTTCATAAATGCTCCTTTTATTGTAAAGAAAATCCAAATTCAAATCAGATGCTTTCACTTAATTCGGCTATGTCTTCGGACAGTTTGTGTATGTATTCACGAAGAACGTGTATGCAGTCCTGTTTTCTGGCAATTCCCTTAACGATGTCCTCGGCGAGTGCTTTACAGGTGGGAGCACCGCAGCATCCGCAATCGAGTCCGGGAAATTCCTTTGTAAGTTCTTCAATCTTATTCATCTTTTCCATTGATTCTTTAAGATTGTCGGCGAGTTCGAATACCGGCTGATATTCAACCTGTGCGGTCCATTCCACATGGTATTCGCCGTACGAATCGGAACGTGCTGCGGCAACGGGAAGATATTTTCTCAAATGCTGCATTTTTGCTTTTGCGGCAAAAGGGTTCTCGACATTCATTACTCCGCCCACACATCCTCCGTTGCAGGCATTGAGTTCGATGAATTCAAGATTCTGTGAGAACTTGTCGTCTTCGAGATCTTCGAGTACGTGAATTACATTTTCGATTCCGTCGGCAGCAACGCATGAATCGGATAAAAGACCTCCGACTTCACCGCCTGTAATACCCCAGCTTAAACCGATTTTACCGGAACGGGACAAATCTTCGGGCTGTTCCACGAATTTGGGCATCTCGGAAAGAAGAATGGGGTAGATGTCTTTTATGGCCAGTACCTCATCGATATTGCTTTTTTGCATGCCGATGGGATTTTTGACACTGGTAACTTTGCTTGCGCAGGGAGAAAGGAAGAATATTCCGATTTCCTCTGGTTTATATCCGGTTTTTTCAACAGCCTGTTTTCTTGCAAGCTCACCCGCAAGTTCGGCGGGTGTAATCAAAGGAAGAAGCTTGTCGCAAAGATTCGGGAAACGAACCTGAACAAGTCTTACCACAGTGGGACATGCCGTTGAAATCAAAGGCCATTGATCTTTATGTTCCGCGATATATTTTCTGGATTCTTCGGATACGATTTCGGCAGCGGCACTGACTTCGAAAACATCATCGAATCCGATGCTTTTAATAGCCGAAAGCAGAATATTAATATCTTCCAGATTGTTAAACTGAGCACAGAGACTCGGAGCGGGGAGAGCAACGGTATATTTGTATTTGTCGGTGGCATCGATAAAATCTCTTTTTGCCTTTTTTGCGTGATGAGGGCATATTCTTATGCATTCGCCGCAGTCGATGCAACGGCCGGGTGTGATTACGGCTTTGTTGTTTCTGACACGAATAGCCTGGGTCGGACATCTGTTGATACAGTTGGTACAACCCTTGCAAAGATTTTCTATTAAATATACCGAATTACCGTAGCGGTCCATAATTGTCTCCGAAAAAACAAATCATCTTAAATATTTATCACCATGGTTACCGTCGTTCCGACACCTATTTCGGTCTGGATATCCATTTTGTCGGAATTCTTTTTCATATTGGGAAGACCCATGCCTGCACCGAATCCGAGTGAACGGACCTTATCGGGCGCGGTAGAGTATCCTGCCTGCATTGCTTTGTCTATATCTGCTATACCGGGACCTTTGTCCGCAAGTATGAGAGTGATTTCATTCTCGCTGATGGTTACTTTAATCTTTCCGCCGTAAGCGTGGATGATCATATTGATTTCGCCTTCGTAAAGAGCTATCGCTACTTTTCTGATGGCATCCGGTGAAACACCGAGTTGTTTGAGTTTCTTTTTTACGTCGCTGGAAGCTTCGCCCGCTCTAGTAAAATCTTCATTGGAAACTGTGTAGTTGAGCTCCATCAATTCAGACATCCATGATACCTCCTCTCAATCCGTGTTCGTATAATAATCCGCATGAGGAAAACATTCTGTGGGGAGTTACAATTATGGGAAGTCCCATCTCATCGGCCATTTTTATCATGGTTTCATCGGGAGTCTTGCCTCTGACAAAAATAATCGCAACGATATCCATCATCTCAGCCGTTCTTATTACCTGGGGATTGCAAAGCCCCGTCAAAAGAACACATTGTGTCTTGGCAAAAGCCAGTACATCACTCATCATGTCGGAACCGCATGCGGTCAAAACCTCGTTGTTAAGACCATCTTTACCGGCGATGGCAGTGGCATCCAAAATACCCAAAATATCGTTTACTGTCATAATAAACCTCCGTATTAAATAAAAAATGGGGATAGAAATATTGTCGAGAAACAATATTGCGATAAAAGAAAAAAATATTAAAATGAACCCCCACAAAAATACAAAAATATTATATCAATAGGGAAAGATTTTTTCAAGCAAATCGAAGAGGAGGGCGACGAAGACTAAAACCTACCGAAAGCATAGGTAAATAGGCGTTTTGTACCCGAAAAAAATATCAAAAAAAATGTAAAAATTGATAGAAATATACATTGTACTATGTTAAAATAAATCTTACGTACGACTATTGGAAAATAGTATTGTTAAAAATTTATCAAGGAGGTTTTTAGGATGAGTTCCAAGAAAACAACTGTCCCTTTTGCCGGCACAAAAGAGCAAGAGGAAGCACTTAAGAAAATCATCGCTGAAAACAAAGACCAGAAGGGAGCTTTAATGCCCATCATGCAGAAGGCACAGGACATTTACGGCTATCTTCCCATCGAAGTTCAGACGATGATTGCGGACGGAATGAATATTCCTTTGGAAAAGGTCTACGGAGTAGCTACATTCTATTCACAGTTCGCACTTAATCCGAAGGGCAAATATCAGATTTCTGTTTGCCTCGGTACCGCATGTTACGTTAAGGGTTCGGGAGATGTATATGCCAAGATCGAAGAGATTCTCGGCATCAAAGGTGGCGAATGCACACCTGACGGAAAGTTCTCACTTGACGCCTGCAGATGCGTAGGTGCCTGCGGTCTCGCACCGGTTATGATGGTTAACGACGAAGTATTCGGACGTCTCAAACCGGACGATGTTAAAGGTATCTTAGAACAGTTTAACTAAGAATCTCTTTTTGGGAGATAATGCCCATGATGACAGAAATATCCCTCAATATACTTGATGTTACCGAGAACTCCACAAGGGCGGGCGCGAGCGTAGTTCACATTACCGTTGAAGTTGATGAAGAAAAAGATCTTCTCAGAGTCTTGATAGAAGACAACGGGTGCGGAATGAGTAAGGAACAGCTTGCTTCGGTTAAAGATCCTTTTTTTACGACCAGGACCACAAGAAAGGTAGGACTCGGTGTTCCGTTTTTCAGGGAAGCGGCCCTTCAGGCGGGCGGAAGTTTTGATATAGAGTCCGAGCCGGGAGTCGGTACCAAGGTAACCGCTGAATTTCAATTGAGTAATATAGACAGAATGCCCCTGGGAGATATCACAGGTACAATTCATCAGTTGGTGATATATCATCCGGATACTGATTTTGTTTACAAGTATATTTTTAACGGAAATTCTTTCACAATGGACACGAGAGAATTCAGAGAAATTTTAGGAGACGTTCCTTTTGACAATAAGGAAGTTTCGGATTACATCAAAGAATATCTTTCAGAGAACAAATATAATACAGATAATGGTAAAAATATCTAGTTTAGGAGGAAAGCTATGAAATCTCTTGAAGAATTAAAAGCAATAAGAGACAAAATGCAGGGCCAGGTAGGTCTTCGTGCAGAATCCGAAGCAAGTACCAGAGTTGTTGTAGGTATGGCAACTTGCGGAATCGCTTCAGGTGCAAGACCTGTTCTTACAGCATTGGCTGACGCGGTAGCCGAGAAGAAGATTCCCGACTGTTCAGTTACTCAGACAGGTTGTATCGGACTTTGCCAGTATGAACCCATCGTTGAGGTTATTCAGCCCGGCAAAGAAAAAGTTACATATATTAAGATGACACCCGAGAAGGCTCTTGAAGTCGTTGACAAGCACCTTATCGGAGGTCATGTTGTAACCGAGTACACAATCGGCAACCAGTTAAAATAATTAAGGAGGAAATTTAAATGTATCGTTCACACGTATTAGTTTGCGGTGGTACAGGTTGTACTTCCTCCGGAAGCCAGGCAATCATCGACACATTCGAAGCCGAGATTGAAAAGAATGGCTTAAAAGACGAAGTAGCTGTTGTACGTACCGGATGTCACGGTCTCTGTGCTTTGGGACCCATCGTACTTATCTATCCCGAAGGATCTTTCTACTCAATGGTTAAGAAGGAAGATGTTGCAGAGATAGTTTCCGAGCATTTGCTCAAAGGTAGAGTTGTTACAAGACTTCTTTATCAGGAGACAGTTAAAGAGGAAGAAGTTATTCCCCTTGTTGAAACAGGATTTTACAAAAAGCAGAAGAGAGTTGCTCTTAGAAACTGCGGTGTAATCAATCCCGAAAACATTGATGAATATATCGCTGTAGACGGTTATCAGGCTCTTGCAAAGGTTCTCACCGAAATGACACCCGAGCAGGTTATCGATACACTTCTTGCAGCAGGCTTAAGAGGACGTGGAGGTGCAGGATTCCCTACAGGTCAGAAGTGGAAACTTGCCAGAACTCTCGTTCCCGATGCAGATCAGAAATATGTTTGTTGTAACGCCGATGAGGGTGACCCCGGAGCATTCATGGATCGTTCCGTTCTTGAAGGCGATCCCCATGTAGTACTCGAAGCTATGGCTATCGCAGGCTACACAATCGGTGCAAATCAGGGTTATATCTACGTTCGTGCAGAGTACCCCATCGCTATCCAGAGACTTCAGATTGCCATCAATCAGGCAAGAGAGTACGGATTACTCGGTAAAGACATTTTCGGAACAGGTTTCGATTTTGATATCGACCTTCGTTTCGGTGCAGGTGCTTTCGTTTGCGGTGAAGAGACAGCTCTTATGACTTCCATCGAAGGAAACCGCGGTGAGCCTCGTCCCAGACCTCCTTTCCCTGCAGTTAAAGGTCTTTTTGCAAAGCCTACAGTACTTAACAACGTTGAAACATACGCTAACATTCCCCGTATCATCTTAAACGGAGCTGAATGGTTTGCTTCAATGGGTACAGAAAAGAGCAAGGGTACCAAGGTATTCGCTCTCGGCGGAAAGATTAACAATACAGGTCTTGTAGAAGTTCCCATGGGTACCACTCTTCGTGAAGTTATCGAAGACATCGGCGGCGGAATTCCCAACGGCAAGAAGTTCAAGGCTGCTCAGACAGGTGGTCCTTCAGGCGGATGTATCCCTGCAGAGCATTTTGATATTCCCATTGATTACGATAACCTTCTTTCTATCGGTTCCATGATGGGATCCGGCGGACTTATCGTAATGGATGAAGATAACTGTATGGTTGATATCGCTAAATTCTTCCTTGAATTTACGGTTGATGAATCATGTGGTAAGTGTACACCTTGTCGTATCGGTACAAAGAGAATGTACGAGATGCTCGACAAGATTACAAAGGGTAAGGCTACACTCGAAGACCTCGATAAGTTGGAAGAGCTTTGCTACTACATCAAAGCAAACTCACTTTGCGGTCTCGGACAGACAGCTCCCAACCCTGTACTTTCAACTCTTCGTTATTTCAAAGACGAATATGTTGCTCATGTTGTTGAGAAGAGATGTCCTGCAGGTGTTTGTAAAGACCTCTTAAGCTTCTCTATCGACAAAGAAAAATGTATCGGATGCGGAATGTGTGCAAGACAGTGTCCTGCAAGCGCAATTTCCAAGACCGATTACATTGCTCCCGGTAAGAAATTACCTGCAATGGCAATTGATTCAAGCAAATGTGTTAAGTGCGGTGCTTGTATGTCTACATGTAAGTTCAGTGCTATTTCTAAGAAATAATAGGAGGGAAGATAATGGAAACCATTAATATTACAATAAATGGTATGGCGGTTGAAGCACCCAAGGGATCCACTATTCTTCAGGCTGCTAAGGGCGCAGGCATCGACATTCCTACTCTTTGTTACTTAAAAGAGATCAACGAAATCGGTGCATGTCGTATCTGTATGGTAGAAGCAGACGAAGGAAGAGGAGCAAGACTTGTTGCTTCCTGTGTATACCCCATCACAGAGGGAATGAAGGTTTATACCAACACTCCCAAGGTTCTTGAATACAGAAAGAAAACATTACAGCTCATTTTGTCAGACCATGATAAGAAATGTCTTTCATGCGTTCGTTCAGGCAAATGTGAACTTCAGAAATTATGCCACGACTTCGGCGTAGATGATGAGAACAAGTATGCAGGTATTACAAACGAGTTCGAAATCGATGATTCGGCTGCACACATGGTAAGAGATAACAACAAGTGTATCAACTGCCGTCGTTGTATCGCAGCTTGTGAAAAGACACAGGGTATCGGCGTAATCGGCGCAAACAACAGAGGTTTCATTACAGAGATTTCTTCACCTTTCGGTATGGGTCTCGGCGAAACAGCTTGTGTATGCTGTGGCCAGTGTATCGCTGTATGTCCTACAGGTGCGATTTACGAGAAGTCGGATGTTGACAAGATTTTGGCAGCTATCGCAGATCCCGCAAAGCACGTTGTTGTTCAGACAGCTCCCGCTGTAAGAGCAGCACTCGGCGAGCCTTTCGGATTCCCTATGGGAACAGGCGTAGAAGGAAAGATGGCAGCTGCATTAAGAAGAATCGGATTCGAGAAAGTATTTGATACAGACTTCGGAGCAGACGTTACAATCATGGAAGAAGCTACGGAATTACTCGGAAGAGTAACAAACGGCGGCGTACTCCCCATGATTACATCCTGTTCACCCGGATGGATCAAGTTCTGCGAGCATTACTATCCCGATCAGCTTGATCATTTATCATCCTGCAAGTCTCCTCAGCAGATGTTCGGCGGAATCCTTAAGACATATTATGCAGAGAAGATGGGATGGGATCCCAAGGATATCGTATCTGTATCAGTAATGCCTTGTACAGCCAAGAAGTTCGAGATTGGCAGACCTGATCAGTCAGCTGCAGGTGTACCCGATCTTGATTACACAATGACAACAAGAGAACTTGCAAGACTTATCGAGAGATGCGGTCTTGACTTCAAGAATCTTCCCGATGAAGCATTTGACGATCCCATGGGTGAGTCAACAGGTGCTGCAGTTATCTTCGGTGCTACCGGCGGTGTTATGGAAGCAGCTCTTCGTAC
>DFEM01000137.1 GCA_002369155.1 Lachnospiraceae bacterium UBA3802
GCGGCGGTGCTTTTGACGGACTTGAGACAATCATCGAGCAAAGACTTAATAAAAAATCCATCGGATTCAATTCCGAGATTGCCAAGAACAATATTCTTGAAAAGAGCAATCTTTTCAAAGAAGTTACTCCTCAGGATCTCGTAAAATTCGGTCTTATTCCCGAATTTGTCGGTCGTGTTCCCATAAGCGTTGCGCTTGAGGGACTTGATGAGGAAGCATTGGTTAAAATCATCAAAGAACCCAAGAATTCAATGGTTAAGCAGTATACGGCACTGTTTAAACTCGACGATGTAAATCTTTTCTTTGATGAAGACGCCATCGCGGAAATCGCAAAGGAAGCTTACGAGAGAAAAACCGGAGCCAGAGGTATCAGATCCATTATGGAGAAGGTAATGACCAAGGTTATGTACGATATCCCTTCGGATGATACGATTAAAGAATGCCATATCACAAAGGATTCGATTTTAGGATTATCCGAACCGGTAGTAGTCAGATAATACAAGGGGCAAGAAATTGCCCCTTTTTCATACTTTTTATTATGGAGAAGGCCATGAAGATAAAAAACATCAATCTTGAGACCGTATGCGGAATAAGCAGCAGACTTCCGAATAATGTGCTTCCGGAATTTGCATTCGCCGGAAAGAGTAATGTCGGCAAATCATCGCTGATTAATGCTTTTATGAACAGAAAATCGTATGCCAGAATATCTTCGCAGCCCGGTAAAACCCAGACGATAAACTATTACAATATAAACGGGGAGTTTTATCTTGTGGATCTTCCCGGATACGGCTATGCCAAAGTGTCGGAATCCGTTAAAGAACAATGGGGCAAGATGATTGAAAGATATTTAAAGAAATCACCTACGCTTAAAGCTGTATTTTTGCTCGTGGATATAAGACATGAGCCCGGAGCAAACGATGTTCAGATGTATGAGTGGATTGTTGCCAACGGTTTCGATCCGATTGTCATAGCCACAAAAGCTGATAAAATATCAAAAGGCGCCGTAAGCAAGCAGGTTTCCGTGATTAACAAGAAGCTTAAATGCGAGAAGGGAACTTTGATTATACCTTTTTCGGCCGAGGACAAGAGAGGTCTTGAGGAAATATACCAAACGGTTGAAAAATATCTTTCCGAGATAGCGCAAAACAGTGAAAACAGCGAGAATTAGCGGTTTTTGCGATAAAGTTAAAACAAATTAATTTTTTACTTGACTTAGATGAAACGTTTGGATATAATAGTCGTTGCGAGTTGAAAACACGCATATCGGGGTGTGGCTCAGTTTGGCTAGAGCGCTGTCTTAGGGAGGCAGAGGTCGCAAGTTCAAATCTTGTCACTCCGATTTTTTTTTTTACTGTTGTTTTACACATGATTATGATATAATAGTCATGTGTATTTTTTTATTTATGCACATCGACCGGGGTCGAACTAAAAGTGGGTGAGGTGACAATATATGGAAAGTAAAATTCTTATGGAAAGCGGAACCAATGAACTTGAGGTTCTCGAATTCACCATAGCAGGCAATTCTTACGGTATCAACGTTGCCAAGATAAGAGAAATCATCAATTATCAGCCGGTAACTCCCATTCCGAATTCACATCCGAGTATCGAAGGTATTTTTATGCCGAGAGATACAATGATTACGGCAGTGGATTTAGCCAATTGCCTTCAGCTTGGCGAAATGAAAGCCGGCGGACTTTTCATCATTACGAATTTCAATAAACTTGATGTGGCATTCCACGTAGAAAATGTTATCGGTATTCACAGAGTGTCCTGGACGCAGATTATGAAGCCCGAGGCAACATTATCAAGTGCGAACGAAGGTATATCCACAGGAATTGTTAATATAAACGGCAAATTGATTGTTATTCTCGATTTTGAGAAAATCGTATCCGACATTAATCCCGAGACAAGCATCAAAATGACGGAGATTGAACAGCTCGGAGACAGAAAGAGAAACGATATACCCATTGTTCTCGCTGAAGATTCGGCGCTTCTTAACAAACTGGTAAGAGATGCATTGAACAAGGCAGGATACACAAATGTTTTATCCTGCGTGGACGGTCAGGAGGCATGGGATGTTATCAATGATGCTCAAAAGAAAGGCATGCTTGATGAGACATGCAAACTTGTAATCACCGATATTGAGATGCCCAGAATGGACGGACTCAGACTTTTAAAGCTTATTAAGGATGACAATAAACTGCAACATCTGCCCGTAGTTATATTCTCATCGCTGATTAACGAGGAAATGAGAAGAAAAGGTGAGTCGCTCGGAGCGGATGCTCAGCTTTCCAAACCGGAGATAGGCAATCTGGTAATGGAAGTGGATGCACTGGTTAACCGTTAAATAAATCAGCCGAGATTTTTTCTCGGCTGTTTTAGATATTTCAGGGGAATTCAAAAAGGAGACATTTTAATGGCTTCCGATGAGGAAATTTTAAACAATACGGCAGGTGAAGAGGTTACCGAAGATGAAGTTGCAAAGCTTATGAAAGAACTTAACCTCGATGAAGATTTGCAATTTGATGATTTGATTGATGCAAACGAAGAAGAGGGAAACTCTGACTCTGCTGACGAATTGAATAGCGCCGATCTGGATTTTGACTCCCTTGAGGATGAGATTCCGACCGAAGAAGTTCTCGACATGGATGAAATCGATGCCATTCTTTCCGACATCTCCGACGTGCATCCCGACAGAAGCATAAGTGCGGAAGAACTTGAGGAAAGAATAGCCAAATACGAGGAAAATCCTGAGGCGGCTGAAGAAGCTTTGCTTGGAGATGAAGAAGAAATGCCTGAAGATGAAGGCGTTGAGAATGCCGCGGACACTAAAGAGGCTCCCGCAGAAAGTGTACAGGAGGAAGCTGCAGGAGGAGAAAGTGTTCCCAAAGCGGAAAACGAAACACCAAACGCTGAAGAATCATCGGGCAATTCAGTGCCGGATGATTTCTTAAGCAGTCTTGAGAATGTCGAGGATATGCTTGCGGAAGTTGAAAACAAAGCCAACGAAGAGGCACAAAAGATTAATGCCGAAGTGGCTGCAAGCGAAGATTCCGATGTAAGCGAAATAAATGATATTCTTCAAAAATCCGACAATAACGAGGCTGTCAATGACGATCTTTTATCAATGATTGAAGGCCTCGACGGCGACGGAGAAGAGGATTCCGAAGGTATGTTTGACGCGTCAAGCGAAGAAGAAACGGCCGAGGAAATCAAGAAAGAAAAGAAAAAGAAGAAGAAAAAGAAGAAGAAAAAGAAGAAGAAAAAAGGAGATTCCGAAGGCACAGAGGGCGACAACCTTGAATTCGAGGAAAAGGAACCCGGCGAAAAGAAGGGTCTTTTTGCGAAGATTTTCGGATTTATGTTCGAAGAGGGCGACGAGGAAGAAGCCGAAAACGCCGAAGGAGAAGGCGATTCCAAAGATAAAAAGAAAGATAAAAAAGATAAAAAGGCAAAGGGCAAAGGAAAAGGCAAAGGCAAGAGCGATGCTCCCGTTGATGAGAATGCCGCAATAGAAGCGGAGCTTGAAGCCGAGGACAAGAAATCCAAAAAGAAAAAGAAAGACAAAAAAGAAAAGAAGCCCAAGAAAGACAAGCCCAAAAAAGACAAGAAACAGGAAGAGAGCGAGGATACCAAGTCCGGAATCAAAAAGCCGGGCATTATCGTATCTGCATTCTTCTGTATTACCATTCTTGCAATTGTTTTGCTTTTCGCTGTTGCGGGACCGAAGCTTCTTGCGAGAAAAGAAGCGAGAATGGCATATTATCTCGGAGATTACGAGACGGCAAGCAACAAGCTTTACGGATTGAAGTTAAGCAAATCCGACGAGCTTATTTTCAAGAAGGCATCGCTTCTTTACAGACTCGATCTGTTTATGGAGAAGGCGGATGCTTATGAATTAACCGGCAATGAGAAGAAGTATCTTGATTCCTTGTTTGCGGCGTATAACGAAAGCAACAAGGTTGCCAAAACTGCAGAAGAATTAAGCATCACGGAAGAAGTGTCGGTATTTAAAACCAAAGTTTATGACCGCATCAACGAAAAATATTCTTTAAGTGATGCACAAATTGAAGAAATCTGTGAGATGAAACCGGTATATTACACGATAGCGGTTGAGAATATTATTGCGGGCAGGGACTACAAAGCGGGCACGTCCGTTAATGAAATGGCACCCGAACCCATGGAAGAAATCGAAGAACCGGCGGATGAACCCGTGCTTGAAGATCTTCTTCCAGAAGAAGAAATGATTGACCGGTAGGAGGCTTAAATGATTGCGATAATTGATTACGATGCCGGAAATATAAAAAGCGTCGAAAAGGCAGTTATGAAACTCGGATATGACTGCATTATTACCAGGGACAAAGAAATCTTAAAGAAAGCGGATAAACTGATACTTCCCGGAGTCGGTGCTTTCAAAGATGCCATGGACAAGTTAAACGAATACGGTCTTACCGATGTCATAAAAGAATTGGTTCTTGATGACGGTAAACCGATACTCGGCATATGCCTCGGTCTTCAGCTGTTTTTCGAATCCAGTGAGGAAAATCCCGGAGTGGAAGGCCTCGGACTTCTCAAAGGCAAGATAGTCAGACTTCCCGAAGGCGATGACAGAAAGATTCCGCACATGGGCTGGAATTCCCTTTCCTTCCCGAAGAAGAGTGTTCTTTTTGACAAAATAGTCAAGGGAAGCTTTGTATATTTCGTCCATTCGTATTATCTCGTGGCAGAAGACAAAAAAATCGTTGCAGCCACAACGAAATACGGTGCAACCATTCATGCGGCAGTGGAATGGGGCAATATCTATGCGACCCAGTTCCATCCCGAGAAGAGTTCATCTGTAGGATTGAAAATATTAAGCAATTTCCTGGAGGCATAAATGCATACTAAAAGAATAATTCCCTGTCTGGATGTAAATGCCGGACGAGTTGTAAAGGGAGTAAATTTTGTCAATTTAATAGATGCCGGAGATCCCGTTGAATGTGCATTGGCTTATGACAAAGCCGGTGCGGACGAACTTGTCTTTTTGGATATTACGGCAAGTTCCGATGCGAGAGACACCGTGGTTGACATGGTCAGAGCCGTTGCCGAAAGCGTATTCATTCCGTTTACGGTCGGCGGTGGCATAAGAACAGTCGATGATTTTAAAAAGATTTTAAGAGAGGGCGCGGATAAAGTTGCGGTCAATTCTGCTGCAATCATGGACCCGACGCTTATTTCAAGGGCTGCGGACAAGTTCGGTTCGCAATGTGTAGTGGTTGCCATTGATGCCAAAAGAAGAGCTGACGGAACCGGATGGAACATATTCAAAAACGGCGGCAGAGTCGATATGGGAATTGACGCGCTCGAATGGGCAATCAAAGCCTGTGAACTCGGTGCGGGTGAGATTCTTCTGACCAGCATGGACTGTGACGGAACAAAGAACGGTTACGATATCGAGCTTACAAGAGCAGTTGCTGAAAATGTATCCATACCTGTTATCGCTTCGGGCGGAGCCGGCACAAAGGAACATTTCAAGGATGCTTTAACGGCCGGAAAAGCCGATGCCGCGCTGGCTGCAAGTCTTTTCCACTTTAAGGAACTTGAAATCAGAGAAGTTAAAAAATATCTTGCCAACGAAGGCATTCCTGTGAGGTTATAAATATGCCGCCTATTCAGGGAGAGTGGGAGAAAGCATTAAAGCCCGAGTTCGATAAAGAATATTATGTAAACCTATATAAAAAGCTGGTCGAGGAATACGGCAGACATACCGTATTTCCGCCGAAGCAGGATATTTTCAACGCATATCATTTTACACCGCTTGAGAATGTCAAAGTTGTAATACTCGGACAGGACCCTTATCATGACTTCAATCAGGCGCACGGTCTTTGCTTTTCGGTACAAAAGGGCATTGATATTCCTCCTTCACTGAAAAACATCTATGAGGAACTGAATAACGAACTTGGCTGTTATATACCGGATAACGGATATCTGGAAAAATGGGCAAGACAGGGCGTGTTTTTGCTTAACACCGTGCTTACGGTCAGAGCGCACAATCCGCAGTCGCATCAGGGGATAGGCTGGGAGAAGTTCACGGACGCAACGATTAGGATTCTAAACGAGCAGGATCGCCCGATAGTCTTTTTGCTTTGGGGTAAATCGGCCATTTCGAAGAAAGAGATTTTAAACAATCCGAGACATTTGATTCTGACAGCACCTCATCCTTCGCCCCTTTCGGCGTACCGAGGTTTTTTTGGCTGCGGACATTTTAAGAAGACCAATGAATTTTTGAGGGAAAACGGACTCGAAGAAATCGATTGGCAGATTGAAAATATAAAATAATCAAAAAAAGGCAAAAAGTATTATAAAAAAAGGCTTTTAGTTAAGAATACCGTTTGATTTTTGACACTATAAAGTATATAATAAATAATGGTGTGGGTTTAAGGAAGATTCACCCAAGTGACATTTTGGGGAGGCATTCATGAAAGAATTAATGATAATGTATCATCCTGTGAAAAAGGAGATTCGTTTTCTGGCCAAGGCAAAAGGCGAATTCGTAGAGATTCCTTATGCCATGTGTCCCTGGCTTAATCAGTATGGACCTGATAACGGCGAATTCTTACTTCAGAATCACGGAAATAAATTCTTTGATGATATTTGGGAACAATTCTTAAGAGATAACGTCAATCTTGTGTTTAAGGGAACAAAGGTTGACTATGATGATTTTGTAAAGAAAGTTAAAGAATACAACAAATCGGTTAAGGAAGACAGATTCAAGGTTAAGCAGTTTATAGAACTTCCTTCGGTAACCGACATATATACCGCTATCGCAGATTTTTGCGACGAGACACTTGAGACATTCGATACCGAGCTTCAGAATTCGGATATCAGAAAATCTTTCGTGGAAAGAAAGACCGAATTCGAATCCAAGAAAGCAAAGCTTAACAATTCGGATGTAAACCTCTGTCTTGTAGGAACGTATTCATCGGGTAAGTCCACATTCATCAATGCACTTATCGGAAAGAGAATACTTCCCGAGAGCATCAACTCTGAGACAGCAAAGATGTTTCGTATCAAGAACGCAAAAGAGCCTTCGGTATCTTTCGTGATAAAAAAAGGCGATTCCGATAAATCTGTTATTGCCAACATCGTATGGGATCAGGAGAAAAAGAGATTTGCTTTCCATGCGGACGGCGAGTGCGAGATAACTCAGGAGAAGATTAATTCCGAAGTTAACTCCGCAATCATGTTCAGACTTCAGCAGCATGAGCAGCTTTATCAGGTACTTAAGAAATTAAACGACATTCCCAATATGGGAACCGACGAGAATGAGGAATACATCGACGGTATCATCGAAGTAAGCTTCCCCATTCCGCTTGATGAAAACATCAACTTTACGTTTTACGATACACCCGGTACCGATTCCAATTCCAACGAACACCTTCTCGTACTTCAGAAGGCACTTGCTCAGCAGACCAATTCGATTCTTATCGTTTTGTATGAGCCGACCAAGATGGAAGGTACAGGAAATTCGATTCTCTACAACCTGATTAATTCAAGCAACAGAGAAAACGAAGCAACCACAATCGACCTTACGAGATCGCTTCACGTTATCAACCAGGCCGATACCAAATCTCTTACGGACCTTCAGCTTTTGAAGAAAAAGAAAGTCGAAGTTACGCTTAAAGAGACAGACAAGATTTACAACGAAGAAGCTCAGCAGATTGATTTATCCAAGGAAAGACTTTTCTTTGTATCATCCAAGGCTGCATATATTTCAAAGGCTATCGGAAACAACGTCGATACAGAAGACGAAAGAAGATGGCTTGCCAACCACAAGAATGAGATTAACAACGATCCCGTTGACGATCCTTTCAGAGTTGAGAATATCAAAGTCGATGTTGATACGGGTATGTACTTCAAACTTGACAAGCTTGCTCGTTCCGATAACGAGACCAAGGCTTTAATCAAGGATTGTATCGACGAATTAAAGAAATGTCAGAATCCCGAAGATTCCAGCTTGTACCCGATTCTTCACAGAATTTACGTTAACTCCGGTATGTATGCGATTGAAAAAGAAATCATTCAGTACGGTCGCAAATATGCCCTCGCTGTAAAGGCCAAAGGACTTTACGACGGCATCAAGAGCGTAGTTGATTTCATCCGTGAAGACTACGAGGTAATCGAGAATCAGGCAAGACTTTCCAAGGAAGAAATCGAGCGAAACATCAATACAATGAAGACCAGCATGGTTAAGGATATTGATGAAGCTTATGCAGATTACCTTCAGAATATGACTACCGAAAACATGGTATTCCAGATTGACGATATCAATCAGCTTTACACAGTTATGGGTAACCGTCAGATTCAGGCAGGCAAGATTGCAGACAAGATGAAATGGATTGCTCTTCGTCCCGAAGTATTCGAGGAGAAGAACAATATCATCAGAAACGAGCTTAACAGATATCTTCAGGAAATCGATGATAACTATAAGAACAACCGCGGAAGAATTCTTATTCAGCAGATTGACGAACTTAAGGGAATCATCATTAAGAAGATTTCAGGTTATAAAGGAATCGACGAAGAAATCATCAAGAGAATTACGAACGTTGCGGATACACAGGTTCCTCCTTCAAGTCTTAAGGCTTTGAAGATGGATGAGTATATCAACAAGCAGAAAGCAATCTTCATCTTCTCTACAAACGATAAGAAGTCTTACAAGAATGACGTCGAGACCATGTTTGCAAATACAACCAAGGTACAGTTTGATTCGTACATCGAAGAGATTACCAAGGTTGCAATCGATAAAACAGCTGAACTTGTTCAGGAGTTCAAGAACAATATCGATATTATTTCCGCAAACCTCGAACTTCTCATCAAAGACGAGGAAAAGGCCAGCGCAGAACAGGCTAAGGCCAAAGCGGTGCTTGATCTTGTAGAAAAGAAGGATAAAGAGCTTAACATGAAGATCTGGGGCGAGGATAAAGAAGACAAGCCCATCGATGTTAACGATACCGATTCTACAGAAGATGATGAAGAATAAAAATTAATAGAGGGGGTCTTAATCAAGACCCTCTTTTTTTATGCCGTCACATAAACTGTATTAACGCGATATAAATTGCTTATATAAGATATATTAAATTCGGAGAATTAAGATGTGGATTTTACTCGTACTTCTTTACGGCCTGCTTAAGGGCGGAAGAGAAATCGTCAAGAAGAAGTCGCTTGAAAAAAACAGTGTTCTTGAAGTGCTTATAGTATATACGCTTCTTTCGTTTGTATTTGTGCTTCCCGGAGCAAAGAATGCTGTCGAGATGGATAACTTCCTGTTCCTTTTGCCTATAGCTTTCAAATCGCTTATTATTTTTATAGCGTGGATATTGTCCTTTAAAGCCATCAAACAAATGCCTGTGAGCCTCTACGGCGTAATCGATTTATCGCGAGTGGTATTCGCTTCGGCTCTCGGCATAATCATTCTTCACGAAGAAATGACATTAACGACCATAATCGGCTCGCTTCTTGTATGCGTGGGTGTGCTTCTTTGCGAAAGAAAGAAGAATTTAAAGGATGAAAAGGTCAGCTTTAAAATAGTATGCTTTACGATGATTTCCTGTCTCTTTAATGCGATTTCGGGAGTCATGGATAAGATACTCACCAAGCACGTGACAAGCAATCAGCTTCAGTTTTGGTATATGCTTTTCCTGGTGATTTATTATATAATTTTCATTGTGGTCACCAGAGAAAAAATTCGGTTTGTTAACGCTTTGAAAAACTACTGGATTTGGATACTTGCAATAATGTTTGTTATCGGAGACAGGGCACTCTTTATAGCAAACAGCATGCCGGAATCAAGGGTAACCGTTATGACGCTTGTAAAGCAAAGCTGCTGCATTGTGACTATTCTTGCAGGCAAGTTTGTCTTTAAAGAAAAGAAAATTGCTTACAAGCTTGCGTGTGCGCTCATAATTATAGCCGGAATATTTATCGCGATATTGTAAAAAGATTTAACCGGTCGGACATGACTTTTAACGAGGTGGATATAAATGAAATTTGTGATTCAGAGAGTGACGCATGCAAGCGTTACGGTAGATTCAAAAATCGTAGGTCAGATAAACAAAGGCTTTATGGTTCTTATCGGGGTATCGAATGAAGATACAAAAGAAATTGCCGATAAGATGATAAAGAAAATGCTCGGCCTTCGCATATTCGAGGATGAGAACGGCAAGACCAATCTTTCGCTTGAAGATGTGGGAGGAGAACTTCTTTTAATATCGCAGTTCACTCTTTATGCCGACTGCAAAAAAGGCAACAGACCTTCCTTCGTAGAGGCCGGTTCACCTGACAAGGCAAATGCGCTCTATGAGTACATCATAGAGAAGTGCA
>DFEM01000113.1 GCA_002369155.1 Lachnospiraceae bacterium UBA3802
AGTATTCTGTGTTTTGTATCCATTTTTACCCCTTTGTCTTTCAATTGGCTAATTCCGATTAGCCATATTATAGGCTAATCGGAATTAGCCTGTCAAGCACAAAAATACCCTCCATGCAAATTTTACATAGAGGGTATGGTTTGTTATTTATTCTGTTTTTCCTTAACGGGAACGAGTTCGATATATCCTCTCTCGCCTCTTGGTTCAAGCTGAATGCGGGGGTTCGAATCATCCCACTCAAAGCCGATGAATTCGGGATTATATTTCTTTTCGGCATCCCAAATTTCGGTTATCGCAGACACATAATCTTCCTGATCAAAGGGCTCTCCTCTGAATAAAAGATACTTGGCTGCTGGAAGCTCTATTACTTCAAATCCCTCGGGAACGATACCGTTATAATCGAGTTCAACTTCCACACCCTGAACATATTCGTTTGTGACAGGATTTCTTAATTCCTTCGGAAGCCACAAACATACAGGTTCTCCGCTTATCGACTTAATGCTTGTAAGAAGTCCCCATACGTCGCATCCCACTTCTTCGCAGTAACTGAAATATTCGGTTGCTTTAATACCTCTTTTGATGATTACTTTTCTTGCAGGCTTTTCGATTACCTGAATAAAAACATTTCTGATTTCGCTCATTTTGCTCACTTTCCTTTCATTATCCATGATTAAATAAGGAGTAAACAACCACACCGGAATCGGGCTTGTGGAATACTCTTTCGGGTTGCATCCGAATTCTCTTCTGAATGCTCTCTGATATCCGTCCACGCTTCCGAAACCCCAATCCATGGCCACTTTCAAAACAGACACGTTTTCATCGCGAAGCCAAAGTGCCGACCTTGACAGCTTAAGGCGCCTTACATAAACCGCCGGGGTCATATTAAGATTTGCTTCAAAAATTCTCCTCGCATATGAAGGTGAAAAATTTACGGCATCGGCGAGATCTTCGATGGTTATTTCTTCCATCAGATGTTCGCTTATATAATCCTGCATCACCCTTACAGCTTCTCTTTGTTCGTCCATCCGTCTCAACTCCTTGTGAGCCTATCTTACAAAAATAAGATATCTGAAATCTCGACTTTTTTTACACACTTATTTTTTTACAAAAAGCAGATGATTGAAAAATGCAATGTTTTTGAATTCTTCGATTTCACTTGCTTTCGTCTCAAGTTCGAGCATTGATTTATACCAGTCATCCGTATATTTAATCTCGTTATTTGATGAAAGCCCGAAAAACGCCCTTATACCATATCTTTCTTTAAGTGCAGCCTTATCCGACAAATAATTAATCAGCGACTCATTGGAATAAACATTTCTTTTTCCAAACATGCTGTTTTCGGTATTATCGTCCGATAAAAGATCGAGCGCCGACTTAGGATTGTCTGCAAGTACCGCACTTCCCATTACCCTGCCGTAGAGATTGTGTTTAATGACGGATAAAATTCCTGCAGGTTTTAATACCCTGATTAATTCTTTTAATATCTCTTCCTTATCTTCAACGTATTCAAAAACATTGTGACAAAAAACATAATCAAAAGAATTGTCTTCAACTGTTTTTAAATAATCAACTCCCTGATTTATCAGTGTATAATCACCTTCGACTCGCAGGGATGACATCTCTTCATTCGGTTCAACCGAGGTTACGTCATGCGCTTTTGCATAGTGCTCGGAAGTAATGCAAAACCCCGCTCCGAAATCCAGGACTTTTAATTTTTTCTCATTCGATATATTTAACTGTCTGTAAATCTGCTCATAAAACATTTTGCCCCAGGGCTGATCCACCATGGTTCTGTATTCTTTTATGGAACCTGACATCTCTTCTTTCTCCTAAAAAAAATAATTAATCAATTCGGCCAGCGGCCACATGGCAAAAAGCCATATAAAAGCAATAATAAAAAGCGTATCGTTTTTTGTTGCGACCGCAATAAACAATAAAACAAAAAATATCAATAAACCTATTGTGCCAAATAAAAGCATTCTCATTACAGAAAGCATAATCAAATCCCCTTCTTTGCCTTCCGGTCTGTTTTCACTGTAAATATTTTAATATATCCGTCTGTTTTTCCGCCTGAATAAATTGCGGCATTACACCGCAGGGAATATGTCCTTCAAGCATAATGGGTCTGAACCAGTTTGCCTGTATGGCTTTCATTCCGGCTTCGGTTGCGGCTTCAAGTTCATGCGATCCGCCGTCTCCCACATAAATGCACTCGCAAGTTTCTGCCCCGAGTTCTTTTGCAATATCATAAAAAAGAACTAAATCCGGTTTCTTAATTCCCTGTTCGTAGGAAAGCTTAACCGCATCAAAATACGGCATAAGCAAAGAAGCGCGAATCATGTCGCGTTCATCCGAAAAACAGTTGCTGATAAGTCCTATTTTAATGCCCCTTTTCTTTAACTCATCCAAAAGTTCGAATGTCTCTTTGGGAATCATTGAAAAGGTATCTGTCTGACTTTCATGTCTCTTTTTTACCAGGTGTTCAACTGCTTCTTTTGAATATAGTCCAATCTTTTCAAGCGCTGCTCTCCCGCCTTCTTCTATGGTGATTTTTCCCATTGTCCTGTCATCTTCGTTCTCGTGCCAGGCCTTTACATACTCTTTAAACGGAAGATTCATGTCTTTAACAAAATCTTCAGAAAAATAAACTCTTCCGACAAAAAGACTCACCAGTGTTTCGTACATGTCAAAAATGCAGGCTTTAATCATTTTTTCTCCTTTTTCAGACGGGTCGTTCTTCAATTTTCAAATCTCTTTTTATTATATTGCGATTTATTCTTGAATTCCATTATTTATTCTGTTATATTATTTGATGTTCAACAGGGGAGCTTGCAAAAGCAGGCTGAGAGGAAGTTAATTTACTTCGACCCTTTTACCTGATACGGATAATGCCGTCGTAGGAAGTCATATTTTTGTATTGAGTACAGACGGTAATGATTTGCCGTCTGTTTTTTGTTTTATACACAAGGAGAATCTTATGAAAACAGCATTGTCGATTGCGGGAAGCGATTCAAGCGGAGGAGCCGGAATCCAGGCAGACTTAAAAACAATGACTCTAAACGGCGTCTTTGCAATGAGTGCGATTACCGCTCTTACGGCGCAAAATACCACCGGTGTTCGTTCCATTGAAGAAGTATCGCCTTCATTTTTAAAAGATCAGATTGATGCAGTATTCGAAGACATATATCCGGATGCCGTAAAAATCGGAATGGTCGCTTCTTCAGAGCTTATTAAAACAATCGCCGAAAGATTAAGATTTTACAAAGCAAAAAATATCGTAGCCGACCCCGTCATGGTGGCAACAAGCGGCTCCGCTCTTTTAAAAACCGATGCCGTTGAAACACTTGCAAAAGAAATATTTCCGATTGCAGCAATCATCACGCCGAATATTCCGGAAGCCGAAATTTTATCTTCAATGAAAATCGAAAATGAAAAAAATATGATTGAAGCCGCAAAGAAAATTGAAAATGAATACGGATGCGCAGTTCTTGTAAAAGGCGGCCACAGCATAAACGATGCAAATGACATTCTTTGCAAAAAGGGAGAGATTAAAACTTTTACGGGGAAGCGCATAGACAATCCTAATACTCACGGTACGGGCTGCACGCTTTCAAGTGCAATTGCTTCAAACCTTGCAAAGGGATATTCGATTGAAGATTCAATTCAAAAAGCAAAGGATTATATATCCGGTGCCCTGTCGGCCGGTCTTGACCTTGGTAAAGGATCGGGACCGATGAATCACGCATTTGATTTAAAATCGGTTTTCGCCGAATGAAAAAATAAATTATTGAAAGAGGCAGATAATGAGAAATTACACAACACAAATGGATGCCGCAAGAAAAGGCATTATCACACCTGAAATGAAAGCGGTTGCAAAAAAGGAATACCGAAGCGATGAAGAAATACGCGACCTCGTTGCAAAAGGACAGGTTGCAATCTGCGCCAACAAGCTTCACACGTGTCTTGAGCCAAACGGCGTGGGTTCAATGCTTCGAACAAAGATTAATGTAAACTTGGGCGTATCAAGAGACTGCAAGGATTATGACATTGAAATGCAAAAAGTTATGGCAGCCGTGGATATGGGTGCGGAAGCAATAATGGATCTTTCTTCTCACGGCAACACACAGCCTTTCAGAAAAAAGTTAACATCCGAATGCCCCGCCATGATCGGTACAGTTCCCGTGTATGACAGCGTTATACATTATCAAAGAGACCTTGCAACATTAACTGCCAAGGATTTTATCGATGTGGTAAGACTTCACGCCGAAGACGGTGTTGATTTTGTGACACTGCACTGCGGAATCACAAGAAAAACAATCGATCAGATTCGTAAACACAAAAGAAAAATGAATATCGTTTCCCGCGGCGGTTCTCTTGTTTTTGCATGGATGTGCATGACCGGAGAAGAGAATCCTTTTTATGAATATTATGATGAAATTCTCGAAATCTGCCGTGAATACGATGTGACGATTTCCCTCGGTGACGCATGCCGTCCCGGCTGTCTTGCGGATGCTTCGGATGTATGTCAGATTGAAGAACTCGTTCGTCTCGGAGAACTTACCAAGCGTGCGTGGGAAAAGGATGTTCAGGTTATGGTTGAAGGTCCGGGACACATGCCGCTCGATCAGATTGAAGCCAATATGAAAATACAGCAGTCAATCTGCATGGGTGCACCTTTCTATGTATTGGGACCACTCGTTACCGATATCGCGCCCGGATATGACCACATCACTTCCGCTATCGGAGGTGCCATTGCAGCATCGTCCGGCGCCGCATTCCTTTGCTATGTAACGCCTGCAGAGCATCTTGCGCTGCCCAATGTCGAAGACGTTAAGCAGGGAATCATTGCATCACGTATCGCCGCACATGCAGCGGATATAGCCAAGAAAGTGCCTCATGCAAGAGACATCGACGACAAGATGGCTGACGCAAGAAGAACCTTTGACTGGGATACGCAATGGGAATGTTCCATCGATCCCGAGACTGCAAAATCGATTCGCGATTCCCGTGCTCCCGAGCACGACGATACATGTTCAATGTGCGGTAAATTCTGCGCGGTAAGAAGCATGAACAAAGCTCTTGCCGGAGAATATATCGATATTTTATAAATTTGTAATTAAACTGCATAAATTACCGACTGCAGGAATTTTAGCAACGAATCAAAAGGAGGAAAAACTATTACCCCGGAAAGCCGGGCGGATGCAAGGGGAGCGCCTTGTATCTTGTAGATTTAGCGATGGGAAGCCGTGTTTCGGCGTGAGAGGGAAAAATTGATTTCCGACCGACAAATGTTAACACTATAAGATTAGAAAAGAGGCGAATTATGAAAAAAATAAGTATTCTTAAATTAGTCATGCTCTCCATGCTGGTGGCAATAGGGGTAGTAATATCTCCGATTCTTCGTGTAGAAGGAATGTGTCCCATGGCACATTTTATAAACATTGTATGTTCCGTACTTTTGGGTCCCTGGTACTCATTGATTTGTGCATTAACCATCGGAATTATCCGTATGGTCTTAATGGGAATTCCGCCCCTCGCTTTGACAGGTGCGATATTCGGTGCATTCTTATCGGGTGTTTTTTACCGTCTTTCCAAAGGTAAGATTCTTATGGCCGTGCTCGGAGAGATTATCGGAACGGGAATTGTCGGTGCAATCGTTTCTTTCCCGGTCATGACTTTTATCTGGGGCAGAGAAGGTTTGACATGGTTTTTCTACATCCCTTCTTTTACATGCGGAACACTTATCGGAGGAAGCATCGCATATTTCTTCTTAAGAAAAATGATAGAAAACGGAATGTTATCCAAAATGCAGGAAAGACTCGGAAGTCCCGTATTTGCAGACAAGAGCACTATCATTTCCAATACGATTTCACTTGCTGCATTCGGTCCGATTCTTTTTGTCGTATTCCTTCTTCTTCCGCAGATTTTCCATTCCGAAGCAGCGTTTTGGAAATATCTTGCATACGGCTCCATCGCATGTTTTATCGTCGTTGCGTTGGTATATTTTGCAGTTAAAACAATTAATGGAAAAAAACTGAAAGGTGAAAACCGTGATTGATGATATTCTTAAAAAAATAAAAGAAAGCAATCCGCTTATTCATTGCATCACCAATCCCATATCCATAAGGGAATGTGCGAATGTAATATTATCGGTCGGTGCAAGACCGATTATGGCCGAGCACCCGGACGAAGTTGAAACTGTTACAAAAAGCGCGGAGGCTTTGCTTATTAACCTCGGAAATCTGACTGAAGCAAGAGCATCTGCAATTCGCATATCGGCAGTTACGGCAGGCAAAAACAATATCCCCGCCGTTCTTGATTTATGCGGTGTGGCATGTCTTTCGAATCGTCGCGAACTCGCACTTTTTGTTATCGAAAATGCAAAGCCGCAAGTTATTAAGGGAAACTACTCCGAAATAAAGGCTCTTTTTTGCGAAGCATATTCTTCGTCGGGCGTTGATGCGGATGTCTCATTGCAGGAATGTGAAGTTTTGGAATCAGCAAACAAACTTGCCAAAAAATATAATTCAACAATCCTTGCAAGCGGAAAAATCGATATTATTACCGACGGAAACAAAACATTCTTTTGCGAAAACGGTACACCGCAGCTGGCAACAATAACCGGAACGGGATGTATGCAGGGAGCCCTTTGTGCAGCCTTTTTATCAAAAGCAGACGGCATCGATGCGGCAAAAGAAGCCGCAGCCATGTTTGGAATATGCGGAGAAATTGCAGCCACCCCGCTTGGGAGCGGATCTTTCGAAGCAAACCTTTTGGATGCTCTTTCGGTAATTGATGCTGACGAGATTAGAAGAAGAACCAAACTGACCGAAAAGAAATAATCTTTTGATCGGGAAAAGCATATATAATCATTCTTTCATAAGGAGATTTTCATGAAATTAAATACAAGATTATATTTTATAACGGAAAGCACTCCATACGAAAAAGATGAATTCTTAAAAAGAGTGGAAAGTGCACTGCAGGGTGGTGTAACTTTAATTCAGCTAAGAGAAAAAGAGCGAACCACAAGAGAATACCTCGAACTCGCAAGAGAAGTTCATGAGATTTCAAAAAAATACAATGTTCCTTTGATAATAGATGACCGATTGGATATCGCCATGGCTGTGGATGCTGAAGGAGTTCATCTCGGACAAAGCGACCTTCCCATAAGTCTCGGGCGTAAATTATTCGGTCCGGACAAAATCATAGGAGCCACGACAAAGACCGTTCCTCAGGCACTCGAGGCTTACGAGCAGGGCGCGGATTATCTCGGTGTCGGTGCAATATTCCCGACAACGACCAAAGTTAAAACAATCCTTACATCAACGGAAACACTTAACGATATCTGCCACTCGGTTCCAATCCCTGTAAATGCAATCGGCGGTTTGAATTCAGAAAACATCGACGTGCTAAAAGGCATTCCCATTGCCGGTGTATGCGCGGTTTCGGCGATTATGAAAGCCGACGATCCTAAAGCAGCTGCTGAAAAATTATCTGATGCAATAAAAGAAAAACTCGGTTTTTAAACCGGGTTTTTTCTTTTAATATTCTTAAATTTATTACACTCTTTTTTCAATTTCCGATTTTATTTAAACAATCGTTTCGCGAATTTATACACCATTTTATCTGACACATAATAATAAATTGCAGTCAGTAAAACAAGGAAAGGCGCAATCACAAACGCCGGTACCTTTGCCACAATAAGGATAATCCAAAAGACCAAAGATATAACAGGAAATGTATAATACAATACGGCTTTCAGATTCTTAACCTTCTCTTCAAAAGGCTGAAGCAGATAATGAAGAGTCATATATCTTACCGAGTAAAATATCATGGCGGCGAAGATAATAATTATGTTTAAAATACTCTCAAAGAAATAATCTTCCCCTCCTGTGAGTATTACGACAGCTATGCTGTAGATCGCTATTACCGCAGTCAGCGGAATGTTATATTTTATTACCGAAGCGACTCTTAAACGATACATCTTTCTTAATGCATCAGGCTGTCTGTAAAAGCCGAATTTAAGAAATGTCGAATCGCAGTTTTTATACATAACTTCCGACATCATCATTCCGAAATTGGTGAAAAGAAGTATAAACGGATAGAATGCCGGATGCGAAATGAAAAAGAAACGCATAAGCATTTTGCTCTGATCGCTCGTATGCATAAGTTCAACCCGCATATACATGGAAACAAGAAATAATCCTACAAGCGTTAAAAGCGCAATCCAAAAGAATCTGAAAATCAAAGTCTTTTTATGTCTTTTTAAAAACAGCTCGTTTAAGTATTTATATCCTTTTATTTCATCTTTTATGCCTGCAGACTTGTTTACGGATACCTGTTTGTTTCCGTGATTATAGCTTTTGTTTATTTCTTTTACGATTACATCTCTTTCACGCTCTTTGGAAATAATATTCCTGTAAACAAGATATGGAAATCTGTTTATCAAAAGTATTCCCGGAACAAAAGACAAACCCGCGATTACAACGATAATCACGCCCACAAAATATAAGTCGTAATAAACCAGAAACGGAGTTCCGACAAATGCCGCAGTAAAGAGAATGAAAAGCACGATAAAATAAAACACCATTCCGCCTTCGACTTTTCCGCGTGACAATTTCTTTTCTTCTTTTTGGAAAACCTTTTTCTTCCAGGCATAAAATGCCATTTTTATCAAAACGGATAAAGTGATGAATCCCGCCAGTGCAAGGGGAATAAGAATTGCGATATACCACTGCACTCCGGCAATAATCGCCGTGGGTATTCCAAAAATAACCGCTCCCAAAATGAAACTCGACAATTGATAGAATAAATTTGCCTGAACATATTTTTTTGCATCCATGCCGAGATGGAATATCGCGTATTCGGCTGCGGTGGTTATTTTAAATGCATTAAAGCCGGTCATAATAACAAATGATGCGACCAAAAATACAAAAACGTAAGCGCACGCGGATGAGTTTTCTTTAAAATTTGTCGCTACAACTGCGAAGAAAAGCACAGTCGCAAAAAGACCGAGTTTCACAAAAAAAGCTTTTATGAGTTCGTAATTTATCGACAGAAAAGTAGCATATATTTTAAAAATTTTTACAGAATAAATCTTTTCGGGAATATATTTTCCGATGATCGGAATATGTCTCATACCGTTTAGAATGACATTGACATTAACGGTATTTTCCAAAGCCATAATTATTCCAAGTGTTTTAAGAATTGTCAGCATCTCTTAAGGCCTCGATTATTTTTTCTTTGAAATTTTCATTGTTCAGATTACTCTTATCCACAAGTTCAAGACGTCCGTGATTTAACAAAACAATCTCGTCGCAAAGGTCCAACGCGATATCAAGAAGATGGGTGGAAAAAATCAGGATTTTACCCTCTTTGTGATTTCTTAACACATCCTTCATCTCCTCGGCAACAACGACATCAAGCGATGTTAACGGCTCATCCAAGAGCATGAGTCTCGGATTTAATACGAGATTAACAAGCATCTGCATTTTATTTTTGGTTCCGTGAGAATAATCCTTCATCAGACGGTCCCTTGTATCCTCGGGAATTTTGACAAGATCCATATACTCATCGATTGTCTTCGGATTTTTGATGGAATCCGAATGAATATCCATAAAGAATTTTAAAAACTCTCTTCCTGTCATAAATGAAGGAACAATGGGCGCGGATAAAACGTATCCGATATCATCCGAACCAACTTCTTCTTTTTTATCGTTTTCTCTGAAATAAAACTCTCCGGAATCAGTCTTGATATCTCCGTTTAAACAGTTAAAAAGGGTGGTTTTACCCGCCCCGTTACGGCCCAAAAGCCCATAGATTTTGCCTTCCTCAAAAGCGTAATCGACATCGGTTAAAACTTTATTCGTGCCGTAACTTTGAGAAAGATGTGAAATTACAAATTCCATATTATGCCTCCGCAAGATGTATTGTTTGGGAGTTAAACTCCGTTTTGTCAATCAAAAAGCGATTCGTGATATTCGAGAAGCTCGTAAATCAAAGGTTTCATGCCTTCGATTTCGCTTGGTTTTGCCGTCTTAATATTCAGTGTTTTTTCCGACTCGTATTCGATGCTTAATTCTACTTTGTCGTCATCGGAATCAGCTTCTTCATCAAGTGTGTTTTTGTCTCCCCATCCGAAATATCCTTTAGAGTGATTTCCGAAATTATGGTTTTTCCTGTCATAAATACTGAAATCATATTTGGTGACGGGATCGTATTTAAAAAGAATCTGCGTTACCTTTTCATAATAATCCTCGGGAAAAAGTACAAATTTCTCTTCAATTACCTTACCGTTCGAATCACTTAATCTGTACTGCAAAAGATTTCTTTCTCCGTCAATTGCCTCATCCTCTTTTACGGTAATTGCGTTGAAATCCTTAAATACTTTGTCCTCTGTATACCAAAGAAGAAAATGATTGACCATGCTTTCCTCTTTGGGAGGATAAAGGGAATCGTCGCCGTTTTTTGCAAACCAAGCAGCAAACGCATCAAACATCTCTTCTTCCCAGAGAACTTCCGGATTGTTGTTTACGGTAAATGTCAGTTTTTCTCCCGAAGCATAATTCACCTCAAATGCTCTCGGATGATAATCCGGTGCAAGTCCTGCCGTAACCTCGTATAATCCGTTGTCACGGGAAAGTTTGTTTTTGTCTATGATGTCCTGAATCTCTTTTAATATCTCATCATCCGCAGGGAGACTCAATCCATGCTCTCTTTCATAGACGGTAAGCACTCCGTTTTCATCGTTTTCCACGACAAAATGATATTCTTCTCCTCCATCGCGGTCATTTGTCCAGCGTGTAATTACGCGGATTCCGACATCCATTCCGGTAATTTCTTTGGATACTATTTCCTTTGGGGCATTTTCATCTGTTTTTACGGTTGTTCCGCCGCAAACCGGATTATCCGAAGGGTTGTCTGGAGTACATCCCGAAATTCCAAGCGCTGCTGCAATATTCAAAAAAATCGACATTATCAACAATCCTTTATTCATACTCTTCATAATCGCGACTCCAAAAAGGCTTTTGGCCAAAATTGCAAAAGAGGATCTTTTTACCTCTTCATAAAAGACCACGTCCGCAAAAAGCAGCCGTGGTCTGAAATTTTAAATCAAAGATTTCAAAGGTGTGTATTCGTATCCCAATGCTTTTGAAACATTTTCATTGGTAACTTTTCCGTTATAGCAGTTAACACCTGACTCAATTACGCTGCTATTTTTGCATGCTTCTTCAAGTCCTTCTTTGGCAATCTTAAGACCGTAACGAAGTGTTGCATTGGTAAGTGCGATGGTACTGGTTCTGGGAACCGCACCGGGCATATTGCCTACGCAGTAGTGAACAACGCCTTCTTCAATATATACGGGATCGTCATGTGTTGTAACATGTGATGATTCGCCGCATCCGCCCTGGTCGATGGCTACGTCTACAAATACTGCTCCGTACTTCATCTCGGGGAGATATTTTTTCTTGAAAAGCTTGGGTGTGGAACCGCCGGGAATAAGAACCGAGCCGATTACCAGATCCGCATCTTTTACAACTCTTTCAACATTGGAATCATTTGAAACAAGTGTCTGAATATGAGCTCCGAACATGTTGTCGAGTTCCTCAAGTCTCTTAAGATTAACATCGAGAATGGTTACGTTTGCACCCATGCCGACTGCAATTTTGCAAGCGTTCATACCTACTGTACCGCCGCCCAGGATAACAACATTTGCCTTGGGAGTTCCGGGAACACCTGCAAGAAGAATTCCTTCACCGCCGAATCTTTTCTCAAGATATTTGGCACCTTCCTGAATGGAAAGACGACCTGCAATCTGAGACATCGGTGCAAGACAGGGAAGCGATCTGTCTGTTTCCTGAATGGTTTCGTATGCTACGGCTTTAACCTTGCCTGCAAGAAGCGCGTCTGCCTGTTCCTTGTCTGCTGCAAGATGAAGATATGTATAAAGAATAAGTCCTTCTCTGAAAAGAGGATATTCCTCGGGAAGAGGCTCTTTAACCTTTATCATCATATCCACGAGATTCCATACATCAGCAGCGTTATCAATCAATGATGCACCTGCATCCACATATTCGTTGTCAGAGAATCCCGAGCCGATTCCTGCGCCTTTTTCCATGTAAACATGATGGCCGGCTGCAATGTAAGCCTTAACATTGTCAGGAGTCAAACCGACTCTGAATTCGTTGTTTTTAATTTCTTTAACACACCCAATTTTCATTTTTAATCTTCCTTTCGTTTTGGTAATTCACCTGTTATCTATTATATTGTCTGTGCTGAATTTATACAAGAATAAAGGTTTTAAAGAATTCCTTCAAAAATACTTTGAAACTTTCCATAAAAATCATTGCCTTCATCGTATATAAAGTATAAAACGATTAAAAATGAATTAAATTTCCAAGGAGATACATTATGAGAAAAACCTTTGTAACGGGACTTGTGCTGGCTTCGGTTATTTTTGCGGCCGGCTGCAATTTAAACAATAATTCAGCGAATAACGGAAGAGATGCTGCAAATAATGATACATCTGTTATTTTGGTTGAAAACGGAAGCGCTGAATCGACTGAAAACAATCGGATAAGTGATTCAGACAGCGAACAAAATAATTCAACGGCGAACGATCGTCTCGGCAACTCGGAAAATGATCGCATCGAAAATTCATATAAAGAAGCCGGAAATACTCAGGATGAAAGTTCACCCGATTTCAATCACGGCTATTCCATTGCCGTAAGGCCGGAGAAAGAACCAAGAGAGATTCGTCGCTCTGACGATATTGTTCATAACGCCGATGAGGCTTTAAAATACCTTCAGGACAGTTTTAAATATCCGGAAAATTTATATACTTACGTACTGACCGATACGTCCGATGACGATCCCGGCGCATACATGTGGTATGAATTTACTGTCTATTATGAAAACATTCCTGTGGAAAATTCTGATTTTAAGGTAATCGCTTTTACAGACGGTACGATAGCTGAAGGAAGAATTGAATTTTTCAGATGCTCTCAGGCGGACAGAACCAATATTTTAAGCAGCGATGAAGCTTTGGACAAATATATACAGGAATCCGGTGACACACGAACTTACACCTATCTGGATGAACATTATTATTACAGCGGAGCTGCGGGAGAAAATCCTTATGTTTATATCTATCGATATGATTGCGGAAAAATTCTGGAAAATACGAATCTTTACTTAAACGCCCAGACAGGAGAACTGCTCGGAATGCGCCCCGATGCCATAGACTGACGAGTGCTTACAGGTCAAAAATGCTTAGCTGAGTATATTTCTCAGGTAACTCATTCATATATTTAAAACAATCATCGGGATTCGAAAGAATCCAGTTTTCTTTGCAGGTTTGATGAAGTAAAGCCTCAAGTTCTTCTGTATTGGGGCTTAAAAGTTCATATGCGTTACCGTATGTTTTGATATAACGCTCTTTCATTCCCGGAAAATGTTTATCAAGAGCTTCATAGAAATATTCTCTGTCACCGTCTCGTAATGTCACTCCCATTCCGAAATTGAGTACGCCCTTTACTCCTGCTCGTACGCAGCCTTCGAGAATTGATTTTATATTATCTTTGGTATCGTTGATAAAAGGAAGAATCGGCGATAGCCAGACTATTGTCGGAATTCCTCTCTCTCTCATTTGTTCGAGTACTTCAATTCGACGCTTTGTATTGCAGACATTCGGTTCAATAATCTTACAAAGTTCGTCATCGTATGTTGTAAGCGTCATCTGAACTACACATTTTGCAGTTTTATTTATCTTTTCAAGTAAATCAATATCACGTAAAATCCTGTCGGATTTTGTTTGAATGGCCAAGCCGAATTCATTCTTCAAAATGACTTCAAGGCATCTTCTCGTTAACTTTATTTCTTCTTCACAATGTAAATACGGATCGGATATATAACCTGTTCCTATCATACATTTTTTTCTTTTTGATTTGAGAGCTTTATCAAGAAGTTCGGGCGCATTCTGCTTAACTTCTATGTCTTCAAACCTATGTTTTAGCTGGTAGCAATCACTTCTGCCGTCACAATAAATACAACCGTGAGAACACCCACGGTATATATTCATTCCATAAAATCCATTATTCTTGTTTAGAATTCCTTTGGCATCTACAAAATGCATTCCCGGTCTCCTTTTTTATCATAATTCTTTTTTGCATCAACTTAATTTTTCTTAAAGAACTCTCTTTAAGAATCTTTTATCATTCATCTGCTCATTCGTTACGTATTTACCATCCGAAAAGAATGCATAATTTGTAACAGGTGTTGGTGCATTCTGTGCCGCTTCTTTTGAATCAAGTTTTATTGCCTTAAACTTAATGCCATTCGCTTTTGCGGTTTCCTCCAATACAGGAACATATTTTGCATTGTAAGGGCACTGATTCGTATAATAAAGAACAT
>DFEM01000002.1 GCA_002369155.1 Lachnospiraceae bacterium UBA3802
GTTCGATTCCTGTCGGGTGCATACTAGGTTTTATTTGGGAGTGTATATTTATGAAAGACAATTCTAAATCCGTTCTTGAAAAGGTTTGGATTATTGTAAAAAAGAATATACTTGTTTCTGCAACACTTGTATTTGTTGTTATTCTTTTGGTGGTTTCTCTCGGAATTGTCGGAATTACACGTATTCGCGAAAAGAAAGCAAGAGAACGTGCATACGCGGCTTTAAGTGATGAAGAAAAAGCCTTGCTTGCTCAGGATTTTACGCTTGTAAAAGACGGTTATGATTTTGTTAACAAAGCCATGACGGATTATCTTAATGCTCTTGCTTCAAATGATCAGTCCTATCTTAAGCAGAATCTTTTCTCGATTAACTCAAACGAACTTGACAATATTGAAGTTAAAAGCAAATACATCGATTTTTACGATAATATTGTATGCTATACACAGCAGGGCTACGAAGATGAATCATTTTATGTATATACTACATACGATATTCATTTTATAGGTTATGAAACACCCGTTCCCGGTATTATCGGTCTTTATTATGCAAAGGATTCCACCGGTGTTTATCGTATCTTTAAAAAGAATCACATGTCTCCTGAAGTTATAGCGAACTTTTACATAGCTTACATGCAGCAGGATGTTCAGGATATCTACAACCAGATTTCCTTAAAATACAACGAAACTCTTGAAAGCGACGAAGATATCAGCGATTTCATGGTTGCTTATCATGATATCATGAATGATGATATGGTTGCTTTAAATGAGGAGAGGGAAAGAATTGCCGCTGAACAGGCAAGCGCTGATGAAACGACCGATAACGGTCCGGTAAGAGAGAGAGTAAAAGCTACAACAAGCGTTAATGTCAGATCTTCCGATTCCGAAACGGCAGAAAGACTCGGAACAGTATCTGAGGGCGCCATTTTAACAAGAGTTGAAGCGAAATTAAACGGCTGGTCCAAAGTGGAATATGAAGGCAAAGAAGCTTATATTAAATCCGACTATCTGGAAGTAGTCGATGCCGATAAAAATTCAAATGACAACAATGACGATAATAATGATACGCAGAATGCTCAGAATAATACGGACAATCAGAATGCCAACGGCAATGACGGCGAGAAAAAATATGTTACGGCAGTCGATAATGTAAATATACGTGCTGAAGCCGATATCGATTCCGAAAGGGTTGGATTTGCATATACCGGTGACAAACTTGAATTGGTTGAAAAACTTGGCAACGGATGGACGAAGATAAAATATAACGGCAAAGATTGTTATGTTAAAACCGACTATGTACAATAAAACGAATCCCAGTGCATAATCCTAATACGGTTATGCACTTTATTTTTAATAGATGTGACTTTTTACTTGAGGCTTCAATATGGACGAAATAAGAATTAACAAATATATAGCTTTATGCGGAATATGCTCAAGGCGCGAAGCCGACGGACTCATAGAAAACGGAAGAGTTACCATCAACGGTCAAAAAGCAGAGCTTGGAAGCAAGGTTAAAGAAGGTGACACGGTTTTGCTTGATCAAAAGGAAGTAAAGCCCGAAGAAAAGAAAGTTGTCGCTTATTACAAACCTGTCGGAGTCACCTGCACAGAGGCTGATGTTCATGCCAATGTGACTTTGAGCGAAGCTTTTCATTATCCCACAAGACTTACATATGCAGGCAGACTTGATGAAGACTCGGAAGGTCTTTTGATTATGACTAATGACGGGGATTTAATACATGTAATGATGTGCGGCTCCAACAATCATGAGAAAGAGTATTTAGTCGAAGTCGATAAAGACATAGATCCTCAGATTTTTGACAGGATGAGAAAAGGTATATTCCTTTTCGATCTGGATGTTGAGACAAAACCGTGCAAAGTTGAAAGCGTAAATTCAAATACTTTTAAGATTACTTTGACGCAGGGACTTAACAGGCAGATAAGAAGAATGTGCTTTGAATGCGGTCTTGATGTTGTAAGCCTTAAACGTATCAGAGTCTGCAATATACTCCTTGGAGATTTGAAACCTAACGAATACAGGGAAATTGAAGGGGAAGAGTTGAAGCAACTTTACGATTCGGTTTTTAAGAGTGAATCAGAGTAAATATTGTCGGGTATATATGAATAAAAAAGACAGAATTAAAGAACTTTGCCAAATTTTAAATAAAGCGAGCGAGGCTTACTACGCAAAAGATGAAGAGATTATGTCCAATTTTGAGTATGATTCTCTTTATGATGAACTGGTTTCGCTCGAAGAAGAAACGGGAATAGTTTTATCGGATTCTCCGACCAGAAAAGTCGGATATGAACCGGTTTCTTTCCTGCCTAAATATACGCATCCTTCACCCATGCTTTCTTTGTCAAAGACTAAGGACAGAGAGGAGCTTAAAGAATGGCTTAAAGACAAAGAAGGATTGCTCTCCTGGAAACTCGACGGCCTTACCGTTGTACTTACATACGATAACGGAATTCTTTCAACTGCAGTTACAAGAGGCAACGGAGAAGTAGGAGAAGTGATTACGCAGAATGCAGAATGCTTTAAAAATCTTCCCGTTAAAATCTCTTATAAAGGACATCTGGTTCTAAGAGGAGAGGCTGTTATATCATATTCGAATTTCGAGAAAATAAATGCGAAAATAATCAATCCTGATGAACAATACAAGAATCCGAGAAACCTTTGCTCGGGTTCCGTAAGACAACTTGATCCGAAGATTACGGCCGAAAGAAATGTTTTCTTTTTTGCTTTTTCTTTGGTTGAAGCCGAAGGAGTGGATTTTAAGAATTCAAGATATGAACAGATGTCTTTCCTTTCGGAACTGGGATTTGAAACAGTTCATGAAGAAAGAGTCAACAAAGACAATCTTTTGGAAAAGATTGAATGGTATGCCAATGAGATTAAGACTTACGATATCCCTTCCGACGGTCTTGTTCTTATGTATGATGATATTGCTTACGGCAATTCTCTTGGCAATACGGCTAAAGCACCCAGAAATGCGATTGCTTTTAAATGGCAGGATGAACAAGCCGAAACTGTTTTAAGAAAGATTGAGTGGAGTCCTTCGAGAACAGGATTGATTAATCCTGTTGCTGTTTTCGATTCGGTTGAACTCGAAGGGACAAGCGTTTCAAGAGCAAGTGTTCACAATATATCCGTCATGAGATCTCTCAAACTCGGAATAGGAGACAGGATTCTTGTATATAAAGCGAATATGATTATACCTCAAATCTCTGCAAATATTACCTGCAGCGATAATATTGAGATACCAAAGACCTGTCCCATTTGCGGTGAAGAAACCGTTATAGAATCTACCGACGGAACCGATGTTTTAATGTGTAAAAACGAAATATGCCCCGTAAAACAGGAAAAAGCACTGGCACTTTTTGCATCAAGAAATGCGATGAATATTGACGGAGTATCTGAAGAAACGATAGTTAAATTCATCGAAAAAGGTTTTATTAAAGAATATGCCGATTTCTTTAAACTTGAACAATATAAAAATGATATTGTTTCAATGGAGGGATTCGGATTAAAATCTTATGAAAACATCATAAAATCATGCGAAAATGCAAGAAAAACCACGCTCCCGAGACTCCTTTATGCTCTCGGAATCGAGAATATCGGCGTTGCGAATGCTAAGCTTATTGCATCTTTTTATGATTATGATTTTGATAAAATAAGGAAAGCGGATGTCGATGAACTTTCTTCCATCGATCAGGTCGGAGAAGTCATAGCTTCGGGTATTGTCAGATTTTTCCGAAATGAAAAAAGAATAAATGAAATAGACAATCTTTTAAAATACATAGAGATAGAAAAGATTGTATCCGATGTTGAAAAAGACTTAATCGGAAAGACTTTTGTTATTACAGGTTCTCTGGAAAAATTCGAAAACAGAGATGCTTTGAAGGAAATCATAGAACAAAGAGGCGGCAAAGTTGCCGGCAGTGTATCCGCCAAGACGGAAGCGCTGATTAACAATGACGTAAATTCTTCTTCAGGCAAAAATAAAAAAGCCAAAGAACTCGGAATAAGAATTATTTCCGAAGAAGAATTTCTTAACGAATTTAACATAATTGTGTAGTATAATTCATTTTTATAAATTATTACTTAAATATAATTGAATGGAGATTTTGAAATGCCTATCAGAATTCAAAGTGAACTTCCCGCGAAGGAAAAACTTGAAAATGAAAATATATTTGTTATGGACGAGACAAGAGCGATGCATCAGGATATCAGACCTCTTAAGGTAGCAATCCTCAACGTAATGCCTCTTAAGGAAGAGACTGAACTTCAGCTTTTGCGTGTGCTTTCCAATACGCCTCTTCAGGTTGATGTAACTTTTTTGAATGTTAAAACACATATTTCCCAGAATACATCAGCAAGTCATCTTAACAAATTTTATACATTTTATGATGAGATTAAAAATGAAAAATTTGACGGACTAATCATAACCGGCGCTCCCGTTGAACAGCTTCCTTTTGAAGAGGTTGATTATTGGGAAGAACTTTGCAATATTTTTGAATGGTCTAAGAAAAATGTTACAAGTACAATTCATATCTGTTGGGGTGCTCAAGCAGGATTATATTATCATTTCGGTATAGAGAAAACCGATTTGCCTGAAAAGATTTCGGGTATTTTCAAACACAGGGTTAAAAATAGAAAAGAGCCCATTGTAAGAGGTTTTGATGATGAATTTTATGCACCTCATTCAAGATATACCGAGGTAAGCAGAGAACAGATAGAAAACTGCGACAAACTCAAGGTTCTTGCTGAATCTGACGAAGCAGGAATTTTCATTTGTATGAGCGAAGGCGGCAAACAGGTATTTGTGACCGGACATCCCGAGTATGACAGATATACATTGGACAGCGAATACAAAAGAGATATCAAAAAAGGATTAAATCCCAATATTCCGAAGAATTACTATCCCGATGACGATCCTACAAAGAGACCTCTTTTGCAGTGGAGAAGTCACAGTATCAATCTTTACAGCAACTGGTTGAATTATTATGTATATCAGACTACTCCTTACGATGTGGAAAATATCGGCAAAGACAATCAGTAATTCTAAAAAGGACAGAGACATATGAACTGGTTTAACAAAATGGAAAGAAAATTCGGTAAATATGCCATTCCGAATTTGCCTCTTATTATTGCTATAATATATGCATTTGGTTTCCTTATGGATGCTTTCAAGCCTGAATGGGTTTATTTTGTTACATTGAATCCTTATGCCATTATGCACGGTCAGGTTTGGAGACTTATTTCGTGGGTTTTCGTTCCCGAAGGCGGAATGAACATCTTTTTTGTACTTATCTTTTTGTTCTTCTATTATTCGATAGGAAGAAATCTCGAGATGGCCTGGGGAAAATTCGCATTTAACTTTTTCTTTTTCTCCGGCATTGTTTTATCGATTATAGGTTCATTTTTGCTTTTCGGATATTTTGAATTGCTTAACCCCGCTTTTGTGCAGCAATCGGAGAGCATGTATGTTGCCACATACGGAGACTGTCCCGCACTTTTGGGAGGTTCCTGGTTTTATTATTACCTTTCGTTTAATTTCAGCACGTATTATCTGAATCTTTCCATATTCCTTGCGTATGCGATTACCTATCCAAATATGAGAGTGCTTCTTATGTTCATAATTCCCATTAAGGTTAAAATTCTGGGAATCATATATGTCTGCGTTCTTGCTTTCAATATCGCTCTTTCGTTTATGTCGGGATTCAACAACGGTATTATCAGTCTTGTTTCGATAGGAAGCTCTCTATTAAATGTGCTTATTTTCTATATGCTTCTTCGAAAAGGTAAGAGAAGATTTAAAGAAATCAAGAGACAGAAGGAATTTAAAAAGAAGATAAAAGAAGCGTCACAGCCTGCTTCTCAGATTCGTCATAAATGCGCAATCTGCGGGCAGACGGATGTATCCAATCCTTCGCTTACGTTCAGATATTGTTCGAAATGCAACGGTAATTACGAATACTGCAATGAACATTTATTTACTCACAAACATATTCAATAGGTGATTTATGGACGAGAAAAAATTATTTATCGCTCAAATGGATAAACTTATCAAATACGGAAGAGAAAACGGCAATCTTGTTACCAAAGAGGACGTTGATTCGTATTTTAAGGATATTCCCTTTGACGACGAGAAAAAACAGCTTATATACAATTTCCTTTATGATTCCAGAATCGGAGTGGATGAACCTTTTGATTTTGATGAGGTCCTGGATGAAGAAGATGTGGATTTCCTTCAGATGTACATAGATGAACTTGAGGATATTAAAAAGTATACTCAGAAAGAAAAACACGATTTATTAAAAAGATACGCTTCGGGAGAATCTTTGCTAAGGGATAAAATTATTGAAAGCTATCTTCACGATATAGTTGAGATGTCAAAACTTTATACAGGTTCCGGAGTTCCGATAGAAGATCTGATCGGGGAAGGAAATGTTGCGCTTGCTGTTATTCTGGAATCGCTTGATTCGAAAAGTTCCGCAAAAGAACTTGACGGTTTCATCACTGACGGAATAATGAGTGCGATGGAAGAGCTTCTTTATGATGACAATAATGAAGCTGCCAAAAGCAATACATGGGCTGAAAACGCCAATGAGGTATTGGAAAAAGCCAAAGAATTGTACGAGACTGTCCAGAGAAACATTACAGTTGAAGAACTCAGCAAATTCGCCGATCTTGAGGAGGACTTTATTAAAGAGGTATTGCAGATTACCGGCGGAATCGAGATTATTGATTATAATCCTCAGGGGTAATTATGGAACAGATTAACAGAGAATTTAAAGCCGTAGTTCAGGACTTGACTCATATTTATATCGGAGCGCAGATGAGTGTCGAGGAGATGATATCCTATGAGGATATTCCTTTTAAGGTCAAGGCAGTTTTTAACAAATATTTTTCATCTGAAGATAAAAGAAACCGACCTATCGGAGAAATCCTCGGCAATGTAAAAAAAGAGGATTTTGAATATCAGGTTATGAACCAGTTAAAGCTTAAATTCAAGGTTGGAATTTATTCAATTAAAGGTGCTAAAGAGATATATAAATCCAAAACCATGAATCCTGAAGAATTCTTATCTTTGCATTCTTCACAGGATAAATATTTTGACGAGGAAGTAGTGTTTAACAAGCTTGCTTTGATGGCTTTTTCAACCTAAAAAAACAGAATAAATATAAATATACCGATTTTACAGGCTAAACTTGTGTTTTTGACTTAATTTTGATATAATAAAATATCAAAGTTTGGGGAATAATATTTATGGAATTAGAGCAGGACAATAAGCCTACCGGTTACAAAAAAATAAGATATTTTTTAATAGTCGAAAATATCTTAATCGTACTTGCATTTCTTTTGTTTGCAGTCGGTGTTTATTACGTATTTGCATTTTCTTCATTTACCTGGTTTGCACTTGCATACTTTTTTCTTGGTATTGCGTTCTTTCTTTTTGGCGTGACCATCGCCCTCAAGATGATCAAAGCCTTTCAGCGAGATGATTTACCCGTATATTCAAATATGATTGAATCAGAGGATATCGATCCTGAGACGGGATTGCTTTATTTTGATTCTTTTACAACAGAGGCAGAATCGCAGCTTACCCTTTCCATGTCGGATGTTTATCTTGCTTCTTTTGAAATCGAAGGTCTTGAACACCTTCGTCATTTCGTAGGTTATCAAAGAGCCGCTGATACAATGGCCGAAATCGGCAATATTCTTAAGATGTATCAAAAGAGAATGGGCGAGAGATATGTGACCCTCGGATGTAAATCCGGTCATGAATTTCTCGTAATGACCAATGAAGTTGAACTTAAAGATATTCAGACATATCTTAAGAACATTATGGAAGAGATTAATGAAATACTTTTGAGACTTCCTACAGCTGAGAACTTCAGTATATACTGCGGTTATTCTTGCTCAACTCAAGGCAAGATGATAGAGGATATGATTCAGTTTACAAACTTTGCGGTAATGGAAGCTGCAATGTTCAAAAAGAGCGAGCCTCATTACTTCTCGCAGGATGCTTTCAGAAGACAGGAGACTGAATATATCAAGGACGACAAGATCAGAAAGATTCTTGACGGCAATGAATTACAATATAATTTCCAGCCGATCGTATCCGCCAAGACAGGTAAGATTTATGCTTACGAAGCCTTGATGAGAACAAACAAGGAAATCGGATTTTCTCCCACAGATGTTCTTGAACTTGCCGAAAGACAGGACAGACTTTATGAAGTCGAGCATTATACATTCTTTAATGTTCTCAAAATCATGAATGAAAATTCAAAGCTTTTCGATAACAGAAAGCTTTTCATAAATTCGATTCCTACTGTTATTATCAAAGAAGAGGAATTTAATGATTTGTATGTTCAATACAAGGATGTCATGAAGAATCTTGTTATTGAAATTACTGAAAACGGAATGCAGTCCGAGGATTCGTGCGAGACGGTTCACAAATACATGAAAAAATCCGGTTGCGAACTTGCATTGGATGATTACGGAACAGGATATTCTAACGCATCGACGCTTCTTAACAACTCGCCGCATTATATCAAAATCGATCATTCCATCATTATGGGTATTGATACCGATTCAAGAAAACAGCAGATTGTAAGCAATACCGTTTCATTCGGTAATAATCACGGCATGAAGATTCTTGCCGAAGGTGTTGAGACCCCCGATGAACTTCAAATGGTCATTCAGCTTGGCTGCCATTTGATTCAGGGTTTTTATACCGGACGTCCCAACAGAGTCATCGCCGATTCAATATCCGCTGATGTTGAAGATGAGATTATGGCAATCAATCTTAAGCTTGCCAAACTTGCTCTTGAAAACAAATCTTATACTCCCGGTAATTTTGAGACAATTTCGCTTATCAATCTTGCACTTGATTTTTATTCGCAGATTCTTGTCGAACAACCTTCGGTTAATCTTGTAGGCATGAAGAGCAAGAAAGAAGTAAATATGTCGATTAAGATTCCCGATAAAGTTGAGACTGTTATTAATCTTAAGGATGTTAATATTCGAGGCAGAGACAATCCCGCAATCGAAATCGGAGAGAATTCCACTGTTACGCTTACTCTTGAAGGAAACAATATATTCTCTTACGAAGGCATTAAAGTGCCTGCTTCTTCGAGACTTAATATTCAGGGTAAAGGTAATCTTACAATCAGAGTGGATCACAACAATGGTATCGGTATCGGTACAGGCTCTGACGAAAAAACTCCCTACGGCGATATCTGCTTTGAAGGTACGGGTACTTTAAGAATTGAAGCTAACTCTGATCAGGCATTTGCAATCGGAGGATATCTTGCTGATGAAGATTCCAGAATCAAGATTGATTCCGGTAACGTGGAAATTATCGTTAACGGCTCAAAGACCGTAGGTATCGGTTCGATGACAGGATTTACTCATGTCAGCGTTAATCAGTCACATGTTGCGATTTCTTCATCAGGTGCTGATGCCATCGGTATAGGTTCGATGGAAGGTAGAGTAGACATCAACACCAGTGCCGATATTGAACTTGAGGCTTCAGGTAGCAGAGCTACAGGCATTGGCGTTCTGCAATACGGCAAAGGAACAATACATGTTCATTCCGGTTTTGTTTCATGTAATGTACATTCGATGAACGGTATGGGTATCGGTTCAATCGACGGTGACATGGAGATTCGAAGCAGCGCCGAACAGATATTTATCTATGTAGAAGGTTCTGAGGTCGGCGGTATCGGAACATATCACGGATATGGAGTTACAAGAATTCAAAACGGTTCCTATAAAATCGTTCTTCTTGCAGCAAATCCCATCAGTATGGGCGGTTCAAAAGGAAGACTCGAAATCACGGGCGGAAATATTTATGCAGATCTTGCAAGTTCGCCGGATCCCGTCAATCAGTATGATGTACCTGTATTTAAAAAGGTTATCACTGATACCGAGTTATATTCCAAAAAGATTGAAACCGAAGAAGGAACATACCAATACGTTGCTTCGGCTTCAAAACTTTTTGAAAATATTTATATTTACATTCCTAAATTCTGCAATGAATTGGATTCTAATGTAGTATAAAATAAGAAAACGGAGAGAGAAATCTCTCCGCTTTTTGAAGGAGAATAAATTAATGAAAATAGAAGACTTGAAGAATTATGAGATTAAAGAACACAGATTTTTATATGATATAAATTCTGATGCTTACGTTCTTTCTCATATAAAAACAGGCGCCAGAGTTGTTGTAATGCCTAACGATGAAGAAAATAAAGTGTTTTATATCGGTTTCAGAACACCTCCCAAAGATTCAACAGGTGTAGCTCATATAGTTGAACATACCGTTTTATGCGGAAGTGACAAATATCCCATTAAAGATCCTTTCGTTGAATTATGCAAAGGCAGTCTCAATACTTTTTTGAATGCAATGACATATCCCGACAAAACGGTTTACCCGGTAGCCAGCTGTAATGATTTTGACTTTAAAAATCTTATGGATGTTTATCTTGATGCTGTTTTCCATCCCAATATTTACAAAGAAGAAAATATTTTCAGACAGGAGGGATGGCATTACGAACTTGAAAACAAAGATGATGAATTATGTATTAACGGTGTCGTTTACTCGGAAATGAAAGGAGCCTTTTCAGATCCTGACGATATAGTCGAAAGACAGATTATGAATTCGATTTTTCCGGATACCCCTTACGGTGTGGAATCAGGCGGAGATCCCGATGTAATTCCGTCCCTGACATATTACGATTTTTTGGATTTTCATTCCAAATATTATCATCCTTCAAACAGTTATATTTTCCTTTACGGTAACTGTGATATGGCCGAAAGACTCGATTATATCGATAAAGAGTATCTTTCAAACTATGAAAAAATAGAAGTGTCTTCCGAGATTTCCACTCAGGAGGCTTTCGATAAAAGAAGAGATGTGGTAATTGAATATCCTCTTACTGAAAACGAAGATGATAAAGACAAGACATATCTTAATCTTACATATTGCTTTTCCGATTATCGCGACAGAGAACTTCCGATAGTTTTAAGAGCTTTCGAATACGCATTTTCAGGCAATCCTGCGGCACCTTTAAGAAAAGCTTTGCTTGATGCAGGCATTGGCAATGAAATTTATGCTTCAAGCGATTGCTCCATCAAACAGAACCTTTTCGGTTTTTACGCAAAAGGGGCAAATCCGGAAGACAAAGACAAATTCCTTGATATTATCCAAAAAGAAATAGAAAGAACCGTTAAAGAAGGTTTTGACAAAAAAACGATTCTTGCATTTTTGGTAAGAGAAGAATTTAAATACAGAGAAGCTGATTTCGGACGTATACCAAAAGGCTTGACATACGGACTTGACATGCTTGAATCCTGGCTTTATGACGATACACTTGCTTTGCATCATATGGAATGTCTGGATATTTACAAGAAGCTTAAAGAAGCGGTCGAAACTGATTATTTTGAAAAATTACTTAAAAAATATTTCCTTGACAACAATCATTCAGTCTGTTGTCTCGGCGTACCTGTAAAAGGACTTACATTAAAGAAAGAAAATGAACTTAAAGAAAAGTTACAGGATGTAAAGTCAAAATTATCTGATGCAGAAATTAAAAAAATTATTCATAATACAAAAGCCTTAAGAGAATATCAGAAGACCCCCGATAAAGTCGAAGATCTTGAAAAAATAAAATTACTTAAAGTATCCGATATTAAGAAAGAAACAAAACCGGATAAGAACAAACTCTTTGATATCCAAGGCGTAAAATATCTTAAACAGGATATTTTCACATCGGGAATTGCATATCTGACACTTCTTTTTGATGTAAATTCAATTTCTTTGGATCATGCCAGATATCTTCCGATTCTTTCAAATCTGCTTGGCAGAATGGATACGAAGAATTTGAAATACGGTGAGCTTTCCAATGAAATAAAGCTTTACACCGGCGGCATGAACATGTCATTTAATAACTGTCGAAATATTAAAACCGGCGAGATTAAATCATATTTTGAGATAAATGTAAAATTCCTTTATGAGAACAAAGAAAAAGTATTTTCGATTCTTTCTCAGATTCTTTTTGAAAGTATTATTGATGACAAGGAAAAGATTAAAGAATATCTTTCGGAACTTCGTTCTCAGGGCGAGAGCATGCTTATATCTTCACCGCATACCGTTGCATTGACAAGAGCCACATCTTATTTTGACAAGATGTTTAAGATGAATGACATTTCAATGGGTATAGATGCTGTAAGATTCATAACTTCTCTTGAAAAGGATATGGATAATTCCGTAGATACAATTATTGCGGAATTAAAGAGCATAATACCGATGATTTTCAGAAAGGAAAATCTTTTTATCAATCTTACTTCACCCAAAGATAAACAGGATGTGCTTGATAAAGATCTTTCGGATTTTATTGACAAACTTTATACTGACGATTACAAGAAAGAAAAATTCGAAGTCGAACTCAATAAAGGCAATGAAGGATTTATTTTCCCGGGACAGGTTCAATATGTTGCAATGTCCGGCGAATATATTTCCAAGGGCTATAAATATAACGGCGCATTTAATGTATTAAGAACCATTATGGCTTATGATTATCTTTGGAATAATGTGAGAGTGGAGGGCGGTGCATACGGATGCTTTGCCAATTTCACCATGTCCGGTATCTGCTCACTGGTTTCTTACAGGGATCCTCATATCAACAATACTTTGAAGATTTATAGGAATCTTGTTTCTTTCCTTGAGAACTTCGACTGTAATGACAGACAAATGAATCAGTATATAATCGGTGCGATTTCGGATATTGATGTTCCTCAGACAGCTTCCATTGAAGGCAAGGCAAATTGCATTTATTATTTGACCGGCGTTGAAGAAAAAGACAGACAAAAAGCCAGAGATGAGATTCTTAATTGTTCCAAGGAAGATATAAAATCTTTGGCCGGAAACATTAAAGCCGCATTCTCAAAAGAGAATATCTGTGTTGTCGGTGCAGAGGGTAAAATCAAAGAAAACGAAAAGCTGTTTGATAAAGTTTTAAATTTAATTTAAGTTTTACCATAAAAGCGATTGTATTTTTCGTATATTGATTAAAAGAGGTTATTTTTCTTTTCAATATTTGGAGGATAAATCTATGAAAAACAAAAAACTTATTAAGAAATTATCATTGGCATCTGCAATCGCCGCTACGGCTGTATCATTATGTGCATGTTCTTCGGGAGCGAATACTGCTACGGCTGATTATAAATATGAAATGGCCGGAGCCGGGGATTATTATTATGACGATGAACCGATGTACGCTGAAGAAAATGGTGCATATACTGATGATTATGAGGCTTACGACGAAGGGGGAGTTGGAGTTCAGAGTCTGAGTTCTCCGATAAATGAAAATCAGGCTTCTGCTTCTGTAGCTAAAAACAGAAAACTTATTAAAACAGTTGATTTATCAATTGAAACCATTAACTATGACGAAACAATTGCCAACCTGAAACAAAGAATCGAATCTTTCGGCGGATATATTGAAAATGAATATTCTTATAACGGAAGTATATACAATAACAGTTCCAAGAAACAGAATAAATACTGCAATATAACAGTCAGAGTACCGGATGATTCGCTCGATGCTTTTATAAGTGATGTTTCGGGTATTGGAAATGTTACTCAGAAAACGACTTCAACACAGGATGTTACTCTTAATTATGTTGATACCGAAAGCAAGAAGCAGATGTATCTTGCGGAGCAGGAAAGTCTTCTGGATCTTTTGGAACATGCCGAAACAGTAGAAGATATTGCATATTTGACCGAGAGACTTACGGAAGTCAGATATAATATCGAATCAATGGAATCTTCGTTAAGGCTTTATGATGATTTGGTTGATTATGCGACCGTTAATTTCTCAATCAATGAAGTATCGGTATTAACACCTACCGTTGTAGTTGAGAAAACACCTGCTGAAGAATTAAAAGAAGGCTTCAAAACAAGTGTATCGGATGTTTTGATCGGAACCAGAGATTTCTTTATGAATCTTATAATCAGATCTCCTTATATCATCAGAGGTTTGATTTGCCTTGCAATTCCTGTTTTAATAATTTTCATTATCGTAAAGATAATTATTGCTTCCGTAAAAAAGAAACATAAAAAAGATTACGAAAATTATAAAGCAATGAAGGAAGATAAGAAAGAAGTAAAGGATTCTAAAGAAACAAAAGATTCTAAAGAATCGAATGAAACTAAAGAAATAAAAGAATCCAAAGAATCCAAAGAATAAACTCCAATAATCTCAAATCGATTATTCTGAAGATTTATAAAACATTTTATATACAGAGAGAAAAATATGGAATCAAATACCAAATCCGGTTTTGTGTCAATCATAGGAAGACCTAATGTGGGTAAAAGTACTTTGATGAATAAAATCATCGGACAAAAGATTGCTATTACTTCCAGCAAGCCTCAAACCACAAGAAACAGGATTTCCACGGTTTATACCAAAGGGAATGTTCAGATGGTTTTTGTGGATACGCCCGGATTGCACAAAGCAAAAAACAAGCTTGGCGAAAGTATGGTTTCTCAAGCCAAAAGAACATTTAATGAATCGGATGTCTGCCTCTATTTAACAGAGGCAGACCCGTTTATAGGAGAGCAGGATGAAAACATCCTGTCTCTTTTGCGTACAGTGAGCATTCCTGTAATTCTTGTGATTACCAAGACTGACAAGTACGAAAAAGAGAAGGTTTTCAAAGCGATAGAACTGTTTTCCAAACAAATGGATTTCGCGGATGTAGTTCCTCTTTCCGCAAAAAACGGAAAAAACATCGATACGCTTCTTGAGGTGCTTGAAAAGTTTATACCAAACGGTCCTTTTTATTACGATCCAGAGACTCTTACGGATCAGCCTGAAAGACAGATAGTTTCCGAGATAATCCGAGAGAAGTGTTTAAGATGCCTAGGCGATGAAATTCCCCACGGTATTGCTGTAGTAATAGAAACCATGAACTTTTCAAAGAATATTGTGGATATTGAAGCGAGTATTATCTGTGAGAGAGATACTCATAAAGGAATGATAATCGGAAGAGGTGCTTCAAAGATTAAGGAAATCGGAAGCAAGGCCAGAATCGATATAGAGAAAATGCTTGAGAAAAAGGTTAATCTTAAACTTTTTGTCAAAACCAAAGAAAACTGGAGAGATTCGGAAGCATTGCTTAAGAACTTCGGTTATATTTCAGATGATAAAGACTGACAGATAATTTACGGTATATAAATGAGCAATATGGCAGACAATCTTCTTACGGTTACCGGAATGGTCATTAAAGATGAACCTATCGGAGAATTTGACAGAAGAGTTGTGATTTTAACAAAAGAAAAAGGCAAAATATCGGTATTTGCCAAAGGCGCAAGAAGACAGAATTCTACTCTTGCGGCGTCGACAAATCCTTTTGCGTTCGGCAGATTTACGCTTTTTGCGGGAAGAAATTCCTATTCTCTTCGGGAAGCCTTTATAGATAACTATTTTGAAGGCATGAGAAGTGATATAACAATGGCTTTTTACGGAATGTATTTTCTCGAAATCGCCGATTATTATTCCAGGGAGAATATTGAAGATGCCAATCTTTTGAGACTTTTGTATCAGGGAGTGAGAGTTTTGGAGAATCCCATTCATTCTCTAAAATTCACGAAAGCCGTTTTTGAAATCAAAGCGATCCAGATAAACGGAGAACTTCCGCCATGCGATGAAAACAAATATTCGCCGGGTGTCGTAAAAGCAGTCGCTTACATAACGGAGTCTCCTGTTAACAAAGTTTTTTCTTTTAAATTATCCGAAGAGAGCGAAAACGAGTTTATTGAATGGGCGAAAGAAGTATCTGCTTTTACTTTTGACAAAAAATTTACGTCGCTTGAACTCATTGAATGATTATTAAGAACAGCGGTTTTGTTTCGAAAAAATTAATTAATACAATTGAAAAGTATATTTTGACAATAAATTAACATATATGTATAATTGTATGATGTTTTAATCATATAATTTACGGAGGTCTCACATGGAAAAATCAATGGATAAAATTGTAGCTCTTGCCAAAGGCAGAGGATTTATATATCCCGGATCCGAGATTTACGGCGGTCTTGCAAATACATGGGATTACGGTAACCTTGGTGTTGAGCTTAAAAATAATGTAAAGAAAGCCTGGTGGCAGAAGTTCGTTCAGGAAAATCCTTATAATGTAGGTGTGGATTGCGCAATTCTTATGAATCCCCAGACATGGGTTGCTTCCGGCCATTTGGGAGGCTTTTCCGATCCTTTGATGGACTGCAAACAGTGCCATGAGAGATTCAGAGCAGATAAACTTATAGAAGATTTTGCAGCAGAAAAGGGTATTACTTTACCCAAACCCATTGATGCATTTTCTCAGGATGAAATGATGAACTTCATCAAGGATAATGCAATTCCCTGTCCTACTTGCGGAAAGCATGATTTTACGGATATCAGACAGTTTAATCTTATGTTCAAGACTTTCCAGGG
>DFEM01000032.1 GCA_002369155.1 Lachnospiraceae bacterium UBA3802
ATCTTCGTATTATCGATGATGCATTGTTTCGACTTATGGCATCAAGGAAGGAAGTATGTCAGGAGATTTTAAGAAATCTGCTTGATGATGACAACCTTGAAGTAATAGAAGTAACACCGCAGGACGAGATGGTGAGTCTTTTCAGAGGTGTGGTGCTGGATGCTCTTTGCAAACTATCCGACGGGCAGTATTGCAATATCGAGATGCAAAAAAACGACAGAGAAAACGATGTAAAAAGAGTCAGATTTCACGCGTCGATTGTTACAACAAATAAGACACCCAAGGGAAGCGATTTTACACAGATACCAAATGTAAAAGTATTATATATATCAACATATGATGCACTTGGGAATAACCAGACGGTAACGCATATTTCAAGGTGTCAAAGGATTAAAGAGAGTTATTTGCCGATAGATGACGGAGAAGATATAATATTTGCAAATACAGAAATAGATGATGATACAAAACATTCAAGATTATTAAAATTGTTCTTAAAGTCGGAAAGCTTTTATGATGAGATGTTTCCGGCGTTAAGTGAAGCAATGAAGTTTTATAAAGATACGGAAAGGGGGCAGGAGACAGTGAGTGAAGTAACCAAAGAATTGTATGACGCAGGATATGAAAAAGGTACTGCCGCCGAAAGAGTTAATACTGAAAAAGAAAAGAATCGAGCTGATTTAGAAAAGAAACGCGCAGATGCTGCGGAAGCTGAAGTTTTAAAACTCCGAGAAGAACTGGAAGTACTAAGAAAACAAAAACAAAAATAAACACAACTCAATATATTTCAAAACAATAAAAAAGCTGTCCGAAGACAGCTTTTTTATCATATTAGCTATTTTAATTAGTTGGTATAGTTGTCGAAGTATCCTTGGATGAGAATAACGGGAGTACCCTTGTCACCTGAACCGGATGTAAGGTCACAAAGTGAACCGATGAGGTCTGTGAGCTGTCTGGGTGTTGTTCCCTGAGAAGCCATGTTGCCGACAAGGTTGCTTGATTTAGCCTTGATACTTTCGGAGATGGCATTCTTTAATGCTTCGCCGGAAAGATCCTTGAAATCATTATCGGCAAGATATTTAAGCTTGAGCTCGTTGGGAGTTCCCTTTAAGCCTTCTGTGAAGAAAGGAGATACAACGGGATCTGCGAGTTCCCAAATCTTACCCTGAGGATCCTTGAAAGCACCGTCGCCGTAAATCATAACTTCAACATGCTTTCCTGTCTTGTTAAGGATTTCTTTCTGAATATCTTCAACGAGCCACTGGGAATCTCTGGGGAAGAGTTTGATCTTTTCTTCTGTAGACTTGTTGGAACCCAAAAGACCGTATTTCTCGTTATATCCGCTACCGTTGACTGAAGAAGTCAAGATATCATCCATACCACAAACAACCTTTGCACCGTTCTCTTTTAAGATTCTCTTGGTTCTTACTCTTGTATGAATGTCGCAGTTGATAACGCAATCTGTGTAGTTAAGAATTGTCTTGGCCTGGTTGGCAAATACAACTTCAACTTCTGCGCCTGCTTCTTTAATAATGTCTGAATAGTAAGCTACATAATCAACACCTGTGAACTCATGCTTGTTCTCGCCGAATAATTCACGGTATTTCTCGAGTGAAAGAACATCGCTGTAAGGATTGATGCCTGCTTCATCGAGCTGATCATATGTTAAAAGTGCGTTTCCTACTTCGTCGGAAGGATAAGAAAGCATAAGAACAACTTTCTTGCATCCCATTGCGATACCCTTTAAGCAGATAGCGAAACGGTTTCTTGAGAGGATGGGGAAGATAACTCCGACTGTTCCTCCGCCAAGCTTAGCCTTAACGTCTGCAGCGATATCGTTAACTGTAGCATAGTTACCCTGAGCTCTTGCAACGATTGATTCCGTAAGAGCGATGACATCTCTGTCACGAAGTGAGAATCCTTCAGATTCGCATGCTTCAAGGACGCTTGTTACGGCAATATCTACAAGATTATCTCCCTCGCGGATAATCGGGCAACGGATTCCGCGTGATACTGTACCAACTTTTCTTTCCATAAAAATCTCCTTATCTTTAAAGCACTAATGCTTAAATTACCAAAAAATATTATACATATTCGACTTTTTATGTGCAATGAAAATTATTATTTTTCCTGAAAAATAATTACATAAGTAGATTAAATATAACAAAAAATGTATAATTAGCGTGTGTATGTAATTTATGAATAAATTCAATATATAGATATATTCATGGATTTATTCGTCCTGTTATTTTGCGAGTATCTTGCAGCACTCACTCGTTAAGTTTACATAAAGATTCTGATTAAATTAAACTGCGAACCATATTTGTGGGCAATTATAAAACAAAACCTTCCAGGTAAGGTTGAGAGATATGAATAATATAAAAAAAATAACAAAAGATTCTGTATATAATATTGTTCTATGGCTGGGAGTGATGGTTATCAGCATTGTTTTAGGTCTCACACTCCTTACCGTTTCTTTTTCACTGGATTTTCCTCAAGAAAAAAGAGATGCAGTCATGTCGGCTCTTCGGTTGCAGGGATGGTATCCCAGAGCGACTGTGCAGAAAGATGCATATGGAGAGAACTTCAGCACTTTTTACCCGGATGTTTTAGACTATGGCTCAGATGAAATAATTCTGATTTATTCAACTTATAATCCTGAAAAGAATGCTTTTGATCAAAGTGTAAGAGCGCCTATTTTAGGTGCATTTAATTATTTCAGATATTGGCATGGCTATGCAGTTTTCTTGCGCCCTTTACTTAGAGTGTTTGATTTAAGCGCTTTAAAAATTCTTAATTCATGGATTCAAATTGTATTGATTGTTTATCTTTCGATACTTTTATATAAAAAAAGTAACAATTGGATAAACTGTTTCGTACCTGTGTTCTTTTATATGTTATATCTTCCGATGGCAGCATCAGGTGCATTTCAATACATGCCTGTTTTCTATCTTTCGGTTTTGGGAAGCATTTTGACACTATTTATTAAAAAAGATGAAGGGACAATCAGGTTTGATTATCTGTTGTTTCTTTCATTAGGAATTTTAACAGCTTTTTTCGATTTATTGACTGCGCCGTTATTAACTTGGGCTATACCTGCTGTCTTTATGCTTTTACATTTGCGCGAGGATAAAAAAGAAATTTATTATGTCAGAAAAATCATCTTATCTGCAATATCATGGACTGCAGGATATTTTGTCTTTTGGTTTTCGAAGTTTGTGATTTCATATATTTATCTGGGATCTGAAGCAACGGACATATTTACTGAAAAAATATATGTCAGAGCGGGCGGCGGATATGATTTTATTGATCGTATCAGAGCATTGTATTGTAATTGGAAAGTGTATTCTTTCTCGGTCCATGCTCTTTGCATAGGTATTTTGTTTCTGCTTTGGATTATTGTTTTATATTCGGGCAAATTGGCAAGTTCTCCAAAACGATTCGGGTTCTTCCTGATAGTATTATCTTCGCCGATATGGTATTTTGTATTATCGGAACATACTACTGCACACCATTTCTTTACATACAGGATTTATTTGGCTGCGCTGGTGGCATTGTTAGCCATGCTTTCGGATTCTCTTTCAGTCAGTAAATCCGAAAATTCGGTCAGAGAAAAAAGGAAAATATCAGTAATAACGGTTGTATTTAATACACTGGTCATTATATTTGGGATTTTAGTAGGCATTGGATCGTTACATATGCCTTTGGATGAATTGGATGTAAATAATTATTCATTGTATGGCGGTGAGGAATATATCGTTAAGAACGATACAATAATCAGACAGCTTTTTGTTCCGAAATATAACAGAATTGAAGGAGTAAATCTTGTATTGCTTTCAAATGATACCGAAGGTGAATACAGAGTAATTCTTAAAGATAATAACGAAAATGAGTTGTATGTAAAGACTGTTCCGGCCAAAGATTTTAAAGATTCGAATATTTTATTTACGGAGCTAAAATGGATTGTTAAAGCTAACAAACCGTATTGGCTTGAAATACAGCTCGTAAATTTTTCGGAAACTGCAAAATGTTGGATTACGGAAGAAGATGTTGAGAGGGTGGCCAATGTATCTGATTTAAGTATTGATGGTGAAGAAATAAACGGGTGTACATTGATAGGCTGGCAATTCGGAACAATGACCGGAGAAAAAAAGTATAAAGTTTTTGCGATTGCTTCGGTAACAATGTTTATTATTGTGATGTATTATGTTTTTATATACCAATTTTTAGACACAAGGAAAAAAGAAAAATTAAAAAACGAGAAAGTATAGAAAACTATAAATAATTAAAAGAAATGGAGGAATTGTTATGTACGATCTTGTAATAATCGGAGCAGGTCCTGCCGGAATGGCAGCTGCTATATATGCAAAAAGAGCCCGCCTGAATGCCGTAGTAGTCGAAAGAGAAGGCTGTGGCGGACAGATGGCTCAGACTTACGAAGTGGATAATTATCCCGGCCTTCCCGGAATTTCCGGATTCGACCTCGCCACAAAGATGAAAGAACATGCGGTGGGACTTGGCACTGAGATTATTTACGATGACATAAAAAGCATAAAAAAGGTGGATGAGAAATTCGTTCTTACCTATGAGACAGGCTCAGAGGTTGAGACCAAAGGCATTATCATTGCTTCAGGTGCCACACATTCAAAGCTTGGTGTTCACGGTGAAGAAAAATTTACCGGAGCCGGTGTATCGTATTGTGCGACCTGTGACGGCGCATTCTTTTCCCAAAAGAGCGTGGCTGTTGTCGGCGGCGGTGATGTAGCGATTGAAGATGCAATCTTTTTATCGAGGATTGCCAAGGATGTTACGCTTATCCACAGAAGAGGCGAACTTCGCGGTGCCGCATCGCTTCAGGAGAGTTTAAAAAAGTGCGAAAACGTAAATATCCTCTGGGATACTGTGGTTGAGAGCATTAACGGAGACAAAAAAGTCGAAACATTATCTCTTAAAAATGTTAAAGACAACGAAGATTTCCAGCTTTTCGTAAACGGCGTGTTTATCGCAGTGGGAATTACTCCCGTAAAGACGCAGATAGACGGACTTTTATGCAACGCCGGCGGATATATAATTGCCGATGAAGACTGCAGAACGAACATTAAGGGTGTATATGCTGCAGGCGATGTCAGAGGCAAGAGACTTCGCCAGATTGTAACGGCTGTAGCAGACGGTGCGAATGCGGTTACAAGTTTCACGGAAGATTTCAGATAAAATAACGGGTGTCAGGCTGTTTAGGCGGCTTGGCACTCTTTTTTTAACCTTTTTAACATATACAGTTAACAAAAAGTTCAAACTTATTAACATTGATATAAAAGACAGTATTTGGTATAATATATACGTAATCTTTGATTACAAATACTTGTATCGGAGGGTGGCTTATGAACATTATTATTATTGGAAAGAATATTGATGTTACACCGGGTTTACGCGAGGCTGTAGAGGAGAAGATAGGAAAACTTGAGAAGTATTTTACTCCCGACACAGAGGTTCATGTTACATTAAGTGTTGAGAAGGATCGTCAGAAGATCGAAGTTACTATCCCTGTTAAGGGAAGCATCATTCGTTCCGAGCAGGTTTCCAACGACCTTTATGTATCGATTGATTTAGTAGAGGAGATTATTGAGAGACAGCTTAAAAAATATAAGAGCAAACTTGTAAATTATAAGCAGAACAGTGATAACTTCAAACAGGATTACATTGACAAGGATTTCAGCGACGATGATGAGATTAAGATTATCAGATCAAAGAAATTCGACATGAAGCCCATGTATCCCGAAGACGCTTGCGTTCAGATGGAACTTTTGGGACATAACTTCTTTGTATTCCAGAATGCCGAGACAGATCAGGTATGTGTCGTTTACAAACGTAAAGGAAATACATACGGAATGATTGAACCCGAAGCATAAAAGCAAATTGAATAAAGTTAAACCTGCATCGAAAAGGTGCAGGTTTTTTTATGATAAAATAAAAAAAGAATAATTGTCACCTTTTCAACCTCTCGGTCATATTTATAGTGAAAAGGTCATTCGCGAATACCTTTAAAACAAAAAAGGAGTTCATAAATGAAAAACAGAGATGTTGATTTGGAATCAGTCATCGACAGATACAGCGACATGCTTTATAAAATCTGTTTTCTGATTCTGAAAAACGAACAGGATACAAAGGACGTACTGCAGGAAACTTTTCTGATTTATTATACGAAAAAGCCAAAGTTTGAGAATGAGGAGCATAAAAAAGCCTGGCTCATTAAAGTATCTCAAAATAAATGTAAAGAATTTTTAAGATTTCACAAAAGACATGCGGCCCTTCCTTTGGAAGATATGGAAGAGACACTTGTAATTACGGACGGTTTAAGCGGAAGCGACAAGGAAATTCTCTCGCTTATATGGGATCTGGATTACAAATTAAAGTCCGTGGTAATACTTTTTTACATCGAAGGATATTCGGTCAACGAAATTGCAGATATTCTTAAGACTTCTCCTTCGGCGGTTAAAAAGAGACTGCAGCGGGCAAGAGAAAAACTGAGTGTCAAATATAAAAGAGAGGTTGCTTATGAAAAATAAGATAAATAAAGATTTGATTTCAAATATCGAAATCAGTGATGATATGAAAGAAGCATTATATAAAAACTGCCTGAAAAACAGAAGTACCGCGGATTTCAGATTCAAATATTCGGGACTTTTATCGGTTCTTATTATGGTTGCTGTTTTCGGAGTTTTCAGTATTGGGGCAAGCGCGGCCATAATAACCTTTTGGAATCGAATTTCAAATATGGATGATGAAGAATACACAAGTTATGTTGCGGAAGTGGATGCGGATACATTTATTTCCACGGACGAGGGATTTTCGAGGGAACTGACTCTTGACGAGATAAAAAGAATTATAGAGCTTGAGAGAAAATATTATGATGAGAGCGTATTCCCAGAAAAAATAATGCCGCACTACCAAAGTGCGGACGAAATGAGAGAAAACGAACTGGCTTACGTGGTATCCGACAATCTGGTTTATCTGCCTCAAAAAGAAATGGATGATGAACAGCTTTTGGAGTATATCGATCATGATGCCAAGAAAAGATATGTAAATATTCAGGAATTAAGAGCTGAGGGCATCGAACCCGGTCAGGGCATGGCACTGGAGTCAACTCCTTTAACAGACGGAAGCATAGAAGCTAAAGCCAAAAAAGCAGCTGATAAATATCTGAAGGATTACTATAATCTCGTCACCGACGATTCGTGGATTGTGCTTGTTGATATTTTTGACGAAGAGGAAGACAGATACAGCAATATTATGACACTTGGCATATTACATTACTATCAGCTTGGAACAGGATATGCGACAAGTTACGATGTATATCTTAATGCTGATGACATGTCATTATTAAGCATTGGCGAAGCAGGATACGGTTCCATTCTTTATTCGAAAAATTACACATTTGCGGAGGCTGAAGAATATGTAAAAGAATGCGAAGGAAAGGCTCTCGAAGTTGTAAAATCGGAGTTTGGACTCGAAAATCCCGACAGCATAAAATATGATTTTGAAGGCTTTAATTTGGAAGATGGTAAAACCGCCTCAATTAATTACGAGATGAAATTTGACGTGAGAATTATATACGCGGAAGTAAGAATTGAAGACGGTGAAATCCTCTATTTGAGCAGATTTTAAATTTTATCCCCTTAAACACAATTTTTAACAAATATTTATTTAATCCCCTTAAACACAATATTTAATAAACTTAATCCATATTTTGAAATTTGAATAATATAAAACGGACACAAGTTTGTGATTGTGTCCGTTTGTTTATATATTTTGAAAACAGTATCAATAAATTGTATGGCATTTAAATTATTAATGTTTGTAACTTAATCTTTGCTTCCATTAAATCTATTCGAGAATTATGCAGCGTTGCTTACCGTATAGAGTGCGTTGAAATAACCCTGATTGTTAATCAAATCTTCGAATGATCCGATTTCTTCGACTCTTCCGTCGCGAAGAACGATGATTTCGTCGTATCTCTTCATCAAAGATTCTTCAAGCGAGTGTGTTACCACGATTCTTGTGATGCCTTCGAGATCGAGGATTTCGTTCGATACTTCAAAGGCGGTTTTGGGATCGAGGGCAGCAGTCACTTCATCTGCAAGAAGAACGGATGAATTTCTCAAAAGGCTTCTGGCAATGGAGATTCTCTGCTTCTCGCCGCCTGATAAATTCTTTCCGTTTTCTCCGCAATCAAAATCTTTGCCGTGTTCTTCCATGAACTTTGAAAGATGTGCTTTATTTACAACTTCCGTAATACGATTTTCATCGAAATCTTTAAACATCGTGATGTTGTTTTCGATTGTTGAGTTAAAAAGGAATACGTTCTGTCCGATTACAGATACCTCATCGTAAAGCGATTCTGAGCTGATTGTATTTATATTTTGATTGTCGATATAAATATTTCCACTTGTTTGTCCGTTTCCTGAAGAGAGCAGAAGGTTTAAAAGAGTTGATTTGCCGCTTCCGCTTGCTCCGACGATTGCATAAGATTTACCCTTCTTGAAATCAAGCGAAATATCATGAAGGATTTCTTTTTCATCGGAATATCCGAAAGATACATTTTCAAGACGGATATCTTTGTTTATGTTTTCGATATCGATTTTATCATCATCTTCTCTGTTTTTTGAAAGTTCTTCGGAAAGCTTTTCCATAAGCGCATCGGCTGCTTTTTTCTTCGCAAGGAAGGGAGGAATGTTGGCAACGGGTGCAATCATGTAATTCATAAGCTGGACGAATGCCATGACGATACCGGGTGTGATTGATTTGCCGGAGACAGCGATTAATGCGCCTGCAAAGAATACAGAAAGCTGTGCTGTAATTCCGCATATTGCACCGATTGCTCCGATTGTGTGTGAAAGCTTTCTCATTTTATATTTGTTATCTTCAAGATTATCGTTGCTCTTAACGAAAAGATTGTTTACTTCCTTCTCGGCTTTAAAACTTTTGACTACAAAAAATCCTGTCAGAAAATCCGAAATGGATGCAGTAAAGTTGTTATTGCAGTCGGATACTTTCGTCTGAAGCGGAGCAGCCTTGCTTCCCGTAAGGATTGATGCTGCCAAAGGAATAATGGTTGCAATGACTGCGACTGCGGTTAAAAGAGGAGAGTAATAAAGCATCAAAGAGATTGACAGTACGAAAGTTACCAAGTGTACTATGATATCCGGGATTTTCTCAATGTATTCGCTCTCAATCATAATTGCATCGTTGGTAAGAGATGAAAGGTACAAAGAAGAATTTTCGTTTTTAAAAGAAGAGATATCTTTTTTGGTTATCTCAGCGAATGCGTAATCCTTGTACTGCTTCATTGCTTTTCTCATAAACAAAGGGAAGATATGGCATTTTGCAACGAGTGTCAAAACAAAAACGGTTAATAAACCTGCGGTGGTAATGGCAATTCCCTGCATGGAAAAGAGAGTATTGCTTCCGGATATGATATCGATAAGCTGCTGAATGAGCCAGGCGATTGCGATATTTAAGCCTGCAGTTAAGAGTGAGATTAAAATGCAAAGTATGAAATTTAATTTGTTGTTTTTGAAAAAACGTGATTTAAGGTTCTTAAGAATTGTATTTTTAATGACATTTGCTTTCATATTATTTTTGTTCCTTTCTGAAATTGAATCAGCTGATTTCGGCTTTTAAACCCTCATAGAATTTGACAAACTTCTTTTCTTTGTCTTTTACGAAGTTTTCAATTACCGTAAGTGATGAATCTCCCAGTGAATCGTATCCCATATAATCCTGATCGAATCGGACGAACTTGAAGTTTCCCGATGAATAATCCGGAGCGGCATCAAAAGCCGTTGAGATTTTAAGCGCTTTTTTCATAAGCTTTTCGGATTCTTTTACATCTTTGTTCCATAGGGTATACGAGAGTACACAGTAAAGAGGTCCGAGGATTTTATCTATATGGCTTACACCTTTTCCTTTTTTGAGGCCCTCCAGGTAATTGATCACAAGTCTTGTCAGATCGTTTAAATCATCCAGTGATTTTCTTTTGATGTAAATGGGAAGGAAGCCCATATAGATGGTGACCAACGTTGTAAAATTGCTGCTTAATGCCCATGAAAGATAAGTTTCCGCTTCATCCATTTCGCCAAGCTGTCCCGAAAGAAGAGAACCGATAAGAGCATTGTTAATACCGGAAGGATTGTTTTCCTTAAGAATGTTTAATCCTTTTTTGCAGTTGCCAAGACAGATGTAAACATTGGCGATGTTGTTCATGATAACATTTCCGTTTATCTCGTGATCTTTGTTCTGGGAAATGAGTGCCATGGATTTTTCAAAACAGTCGATTGATTTGTTAAGAAGTTCGCGATTGTTTTTTCCAATCCCAAAAAACATATACAATTTGGCTGAACAGTACATTATTTCAAAGTTGTTTGGATACTTTTTTATGGCGGTATCCGCATATTCGATACCGGCTTCGTCCTTTTTTGCGCTGCTTTCGTTAATAAGCTTTATCATCGAATCGAGACTGTTGTTTTTTATTTCATATCCTAAAAGAACATCCACAGATATTTCGAAAAAGGCTGCTATCTTGATAAGCATCGAAAGTTCCGGAGCAGACATTCCCGATTCCCACTTGTGAACTGCACCGACCGTTACACCTAGTGCCTCGGCAAGTTTCTCCTGTGTGAGGTTTAAACGCTTTCTGTTTTCCTTAATATTTTCTCCAAGACGTATTTTCATGTTTACCTCCGTTTTTGCCTGTCTGCTTTAATGCAGTTTGTAAGATTCATTTCGCGAAATCTGTTTGTTTCTGAACTGATTGTATAAGAAATTATCAAGTAAGTGAATACACTGCTAATACTATTGAGATAAAAATTTTTATACCAACAGTATAGCACATCCAATTAAGAAACAGTTAAGAATTATGCAAGATTCAGATTAAGACTTCTTTTTAATGTTTTGATAAATTAAGATTGCAGGACGAAAATAAACGTTTTGTGAATCAAAAAGATTCGGTTAAAGAAAGAAAAAATCAAAACATATAATACGAAAGAAGAGGAAAAAAGGGATGAGCGTATTAAAGAAAAAAGCATTTGCAATCATTGGCGGAGCACTTACGGTTGCCATCATCACGGGAGGCGTTGCCACGATGTATGCCAAGGCAGCAGTCAAAGTAAACAGTGTTACGATTTCCAAATCAAACATGGAACAGGTCATTGAATTAAACGGAAATGTTGCAAGCAATGATACGGATGTCTTTTTTGCACCAACAAACTTAAAGGTTTCAAAAGTTTATTTCAAAGTCGGTGATGTTGTTAAGAAAGGTGATTTGCTTGTATCTTTTGATGAAGAAGATATCAATAATCAGATTGCTTTGCTTGACTTAAAGGCCAAAGAAAACGAGGGTGGATACTTAAATTCAATTCAGACATCAGACAGATATTCGGCACTTTATTCCGAAGCCAAAAGAAATCTTTCGGTTCTTGACGGACAGATAAACGAGTGGCAGGAAAAAATCATCAACAAGCAAAAAGAGATTACGGACAGAAGTTCCGAACTTGCCAACGAAGGCGCTAAACTTCAGGTATCCATTATAGACTGGTCAGACAAGCCCGATTCGGATGAATATTCAAATCTTCAGAAACTTGCGCAGAACAACACCTACGTTCAGTCCTACGACGAGAAATTAATCAACCTTCAGCAGGAACTTGCAAGACTTCAGACCGAACTTGCAGGCTTCAAAGAGTACAAAGCTGAAATGACCTCACAAAAAGCTCAAAGTTATTCCGGAATCTTAACGGAAGGCGGCAGGGAACAGCTTGAGGCAGGCAAAGAAGCAACGGAATTAACCATCGCTGACGAAAAAGAAAAATACGAAATCGCAAAAGAAGGAATAAAGGCTCAGTTTGACGGCGTTGTTTCATCAATAAATGCAGAGGAAGGAAGCATTCTTACAACAGGCATGGAAGTGATTTCGGTTGATTCGATTGAAGATGTATGCGTAAAATGCAATGCCAACAAATATGATATAATGAGTATCGCAGACGGCCAGAAAGTAAACGTAAATGTACTTAACAATAACTATACCGGTGAAGTATCAAGAATAGAAAAAATCGCATGTCTTTCAGGAGCCAACACAGGAGTCGGAGTTGATGTAAAGATAGACAATCCCGAAGGCATGATTCTCGGACTTGAAGTTAAGGCAAAGGTCAATACGGCATCTTTGGAAAATATCGTCAGCGTACCCAAGAGTGCGTTGGTTAACGAAGATGACAAATATTTCGTATTCGTCGCAAACAGCGATAAAAAAGCCATAAAGACAAGTGTTGAAATCGGTATTCAGAATGATGAATACACCGAAATCGTATCGGGATTAAACGAAGGCGACATCGTTGTATGGAGCGACAGCAGGGATCTTAACAACGGAGACGACGTAAGATTCTAAAAGATTAATAAATCATAATATAAAGATATGTACCATAAAATGTACAGTAAGACAGGTAGGAAAAATGGACAGCAAACAGATAGTGATAAGTGCAAACAATTTATCTAAAACATTCTCGAACGAATCCGTTCAGCAGCATGTATTAAAGAATCTTAATCT
>DFEM01000070.1 GCA_002369155.1 Lachnospiraceae bacterium UBA3802
CACTGTACGATAGAGTGCCGTGAGCTCGCTATCCCTTCTTCTCGCCCAGACCTCACGATTTGAACCTTGGGAGTCGCTATGGGGTTCGTCGTTGGCTACGCCCCACGTGGACTTTCACCACAAATTGACGGCATGCCCGTCATACATCAAAAAGACGCATCCGATAACGAATGCGTCTTTTAATCTTAAAATATATGTTCTATTTTGCTGCTTCTTTTTCAAGGAACATGTGAACACCTGCTGCAAGTGCAGCACCTGCCAAAGGTCCTACGATAAAGATCCATAATACTTTAATGGGTTCTGCGTTTCCTGCGATAAGAGCTACTAAAGCGGGACCGAAGCTTCTTGCGGGGTTAACGCTTGTTCCTGTAAGTGCGATACCGAAAATATGGATAAGAACAAGTGTAAGACCTATAATAAGTCCTCCAAAAGAGCCATGGTTTGCTTTCTTGCTGGTAACTCCGAGAATAACCAAAACGAAAACAAATGTAAGAACCACTTCAACGATAAGGCCTGCGATTACATTGCCGTTAACACCTGCCAGACCGTTTGATCCAAATCCGCCTGTAGCATCTTCAATTTCGGCAACACCGAAAATCAAAGCAAGAATTCCTCCGCCAAGCCATGCACCGAGGCACTGAGCCAAAACGTAAAGACCAAAGTCCTTTCCGCTCATGCCCTTGTTCATGAATACAGCGAGTGAAACTGCGGGATTGATATGGCATCCTGAAATATTTCCCACACAATATGCCATACCTACGATAACCAAGCCGAAAGCAAGAGCTGTGAGCAGATATCCGCCCCAGTGTTCGCATCCGGTAATCATTGCGGTTCCGCAGCCAAATGTCACAAGAACACAGGTACCGATTAATTCAGCAATAAATTTTTTCATATAATTCCTCCTCTTCTTTTATAAAAATCCGCCTGACGGCAGTTTTTAACATAATCATTCCTTCACTTCGACTGCTTCCGGAAGTTTTCCTTTGTTATTGAATTTTTCCTTTATCGAATCAAGAATATTCTCTGGAAGAGAAAAAACTTTTTCAATAAGAAAATCGAGAGTTTTCTCTATAAAATGAAAAATAATTCTGCTTAATATAAATACAAATATAAACGGAGCAACCGCACAAATAAATATACAGGTTAAAGTAATCATGCACGCCTCCCATATTGTCATGGATTAAGTGTGAAAAAATCTTTTTTTATTATACAACAAAATGACAATTTAAACCATAATGCTTTATTTTCTTATTTTATTTATTTGTCGTGATAACTGCTATCGCACAGGGCATTTTGCCTTCCACGACAAAATATTCAACATCTTTGTATCCCATGTCTTCAAAGAATTGTTTATACGACTCAAAATCAAACTGTCTTTTAAAATTTGCACCCAGCTTATCCAGGATACCGATAACTCTCATTGAAGATTCGGTGACCATGTTAATGTATGTCGGAATTATGATTCTACCGCCGGGTTTAACCACTCTTTCAAGTTCATCCAATGCTTTCTTTGGATCATCCAGAAGATGAATTACATTACCGGCAACAACTTTGTCAAATCTGTTGTCTTTGCATTTCAAACTGGTGATATCGGCTTTTTTGAAAATAACATTATGGAAAAAACAACATCTTTTCTGTCAATGTATTCGGCAACTTTAACACCTGTTTCAATAAAAACCTTACGATTGTAAAGCGTTTCCATCAAATCATAAACAAAAGATAACTTATCCCAGAACATACGCCGTTTCCTTTCTTTTGAAAAACATAATATATTTTACCATAATGTCAGATAAAGAGAAATTGAATATATCAAAAATTTATGTTATGTGATATAATACCCAAAAAGAAATGATAAGGAACGGTAAAAGCATGGAAACACGCGCTGCCGTTATTGCCATCATTGTAAAAGACAACGAATCCGCAGGCGAAATAAATGCACTCTTGCATGAATACTGCGACTGCGTTATCGGACGTATGGGTATTCCTTACAGAGAAAAAGGCATCAATATCATAAGTGTTGCGGTTGATGCTCCTCAGGATGTAATTTCCGCTCTGGCAGGAAAGATAGGAAGAATATCCGGTGTAACAGCCAAAACGGTTTATTCTCCCGCCGATTAACCTTGTAAAGTTAATAAAACATTAAAATTCTGACATCGAAACCTGTATACAGCTTGAGATGAAAGCGTTTGCATTAAGTTTTTTTGTTATGCGCTCTTTCTATGTCGGAAAGGGCGTTTTTTTATTCACATGTATGGCATTAACGAATAGGTAAAAATATGATTAAATTTGCAATTTACGGAAAAGGAGGGATTGGTAAATCCACCCTCTCTTCAAATTTGAGCGCAGCCTTTGTCAAAAGAGGTCTTAAAGTGATGCAGATAGGATGCGACCCGAAAGCCGATTCCACTTCGCTGCTTTGTCCTAAAGAAAAGATTACATCCGTACTCGATCTTGTAAGAAGTTCTAAACCTTTTACCCTTCAGGACATGGTTAAAGAAAGTGAATCGGGTGTATTCTGCGTGGAAGCAGGCGGACCTGTTCCCGGGCTCGGATGTGCCGGAAGAGGCATCATCAACGCACTTGAGTCACTTGAAAACAAAGGCGCATATGATTATTACAAACCCGATGTCGTAATATACGACGTACTAGGCGATGTGGTATGCGGAGGCTTTACAATGCCCATGAGAAAAGGCTTTGCCGAGAAGGTATATATTGTGACCTCCGGCGAAAAGATGTCCGTATACGCTGCCGCAAATATTGCCATGGCAATCGAAAATTTCAAGAAAAGAGATTATGCAAAACTCGGAGGTATTATCTTAAACTGCAGAGGGGTCGAAAACGAACTCGAAAATGTAGAAACTCTCGTAAAAGATTTTGATACAAAGCTCTCTGCCGTAATTCCCAGAAGCCCTCTGTTTGCAGAAGCCGAGGCCAAAGGAAAAACCATCGTCGATCTCTTTCCCGAAAGTAACGTTTGCAACGCTCTTCTCTCTCTTGCAGATGGAATTATTAAGGATTTCGAATGAGAGTTATGTTAACTGTTATCATTAATCATTCTCATGAAATCAGTTGTTCTCCTTATAGTGAAAATTATGTTAATTCCTTATGTTAATGATTTATGTAATTGTTTTATGTAAATTCTTTATGTAAACAAGTTTTGTAAATATAAATTATGTTAAAATCCATTTCTCTTAACGAAAACAAAATACCCGAGGGGATCAAAATCAGCGAAATAAATTTTGACAACCCTTTCCATGACGGACTTCATTACAATCCTCCCGCAAGAGGTGTATGGAATATCGTTCATACCGGCATGCTCATTCCCGAAGCTCATCAAATTTATGTCTGCGCCCAAGGGTGTCTTCGCGGCGTAATACTGACCGCAGCCGAAATGAACCGTATGGAGAATATGTCCTGGGTTGCTCTTCGCGAAAAAGACATGTGGAACGGCGAAATGGAATCAAGAGTGATCGAAGGTTGTTCGCATATTGTCGAAGAAATGGACGAGCATCCGAAATGCATCCTCGTATATTTAAGCTGCATGCATTTATTCGAAGGATGTGATTTCAAAGTAATCGCCAATGAATTAAAGGAGAGATATCCCGATATCGACTGGGTTGACTGCTACATGACACCGACAATGAGAAAAACCTTCGAGCCCGATGTCATGATGAAAAAAAGCCTCTACTCTCCGATCAAAAAACTTGATGAAAACAAAAAATTCATCGGCCTTATCGGATGCGATCGTGCTACGGATAAAAGCTGCGAAATCTATACTCTTTTAGACAAAGCGAATGTCAAAATGTGGGAAATCACGGATTGCAAAACTTATGAAGACTATTTGTCTTTGGGAAGTGCATCTTTGCTTATCTCATATCTTCCCGTGGTAAACTACGCATCCATGGATTTAACAAAAAGACTTAATATACCCCATCTTCCTTTGGATTTAAGTTATGACGATGAGGAAATTATGTCGAATCTTAAATCCCTGGCAAAAGCACTGGATTTGGATGAAACAATCGCAGATGAAATTACCTTTGAAACCAAAAAAGAAGCCTGGGAATCCCTGGAAAGAGCAAAACAAACAATCGGTAATACTCCGATAGCAATCGATGCATCCGCCACTCCGCGACCGATCGGTCTTGCTTTGCTTCTTGTAAAGAATGGATTTAATGTTTCTCGCATATATCTTGATGCATTTGGAAAAAAAGAGAAAAAAGCATTTGATGAATTATGTAAACTAAAACCCGATATCGAAATCTTTCCCACAATGGATCCCGTAATGTTAAAAGCTTCGGATGAGAATACGGAATCCGAATATCTTTGTATCGGGCAAAAAAGCGCTTATTTTTGTCAGTCAAAAAGATTTGTCAATATCATCGAAGGCGGAGGAATGTATGGCTTTGACGGCATAAGACATCTCGGAGAAATGATGATTGATGCTTACTTAAACGAAAAGGATTTAAAGCTTACCATATCCCACAAAGGACTGGCTTGCGAAAGCTGTTTATAAACTATTTTGATTGCACAATCAGGCGACTGTTTTTTATCGGAAGTTTTATCAAACCAAACAGATAAGTTGTAATTGGATTTCAGGGAAAAATATGAATCAGACAGCAAGAATAATTTCAATATATGCAGCAGATACATCGGGTGTATGTTCCGCTTTGTATGAGTTTGGAGGCATGACGGTAATTCATGATGCCTCAGGATGCAATTCAACTTATACAACACATGACGAGCCCAGATGGTATGACAAGAAAAGCATGATGTTTATCTCGGGGCTTACCGAAAAGGATGCGGTAATGGGCAACGATGATAAATTTATCAATGACCTAATAATTGCAGCAAACGAATTAAACCCTAAATTTATCGCGCTTTGTGCTTCACCCCTTCCCGCAATGATCGGTACGGATCTTGAAGCCATTGCTTACGCCGTCGAAAACGAAACATGTATTCCTTCTTTCAGTGTTAAAACCAACGGCATGAACTCGTATATATACGGAATTCAGAATGCATTTCTCGAACTTGCAAAAAGATTTATAAACGCAAAATCAAGCAGCAATTCCAACATCAAATCAAATATCGAATCGACCGTAATATTTGATAATAAAACAAGCAAAATTAAAGTTAATATTTTAGGAATGACGCCGCTTGATTTTCCGAAAAAAGAATATTTCGATTCATTAAAAAGTTTTATTGAAGATTCGGGAATGATATTAAATGCATGCATGGGAATGGAGACATCTCTTTGCGAAGTCGAAAATCTCGCTGACGCTAACGTCAATCTTATTGTATCGTCTTCCGGAAAACCTTTGGGTGAATACCTTTATGACAAATACATTATTCCTTACGTAAAAGGAGTACCTTACGGAATCGGATTTGCAGAAAAAATAAAAAAAAGTCTTATCCTTTCCGCAAATAAAAAAACATGTATTGATGCCACAAAAGACTTAAGAGAAAAAGGACGTGTCGCAATACTCGGAGAATCGGTATTAAGCGCTTCTCTTGCAAGTGCTCTTTTGCTTGACAAGGGTATTAAAGCGGATGTTTTGGAAACCGTCGGTGAAGGTGATTTTGAAATCCTTAAAGATTTCGACATCTCATGCGATGACGAAAAAATTCTCGAAGACGCTCTTAAGAATTATGACACGATAATCGGCGATCCTTTATTCAAACCGATATGTAAGGGAAAGAATTTCATAGAACTTCCTCACGAAGCTTTTTCGGGAAGATGTTTTACCAAAAACAGCCCGAATTTAATCAATACAAATATAAGCATTATCTGAAAAACGGAGTACACACATGATTAAAATTGCAATATACGGAAAAGGCGGCATAGGCAAATCAACAGTCACATCAAACCTCTCTGCAGCATTGGCGCATCTGGGAAAAAGGGTTATACAGATAGGATGCGACCCAAAAGCAGATTCCACAGCCAATCTCCTCTCAGGCAATCCCGTATTGCCCGTTATGAATTATATGAGGGATTTTGATAAAGAACCCGAATCATTGGAAGAAATTTCAAAGATCGGATTCGGCAATGTTCTTTGCATCGAAACGGGAGGTCCCACTCCCGGACTCGGATGTGCTGGAAGGGGAATTATCACGACCTTTTCTCTTCTTGAAGAATTAAATCTTTTTGAAAAATTCAAACCGGATGCCGTCCTTTACGATGTTCTCGGAGACGTTGTATGCGGCGGCTTTGCAGCACCCATAAGAGAAGGACTTGCAAGCAAAGTAATAATAGTCACATCAGGTGAAAAAATGGCGCTTTATGCTGCAAATAACATTAACAGTGCCGTCGAGAATTTTAAAGAAAGAAGTTACGCATCCGTAAGAGGTATTGTTTTTAACAGAAGAAATGTTTTAAACGAAGAAGAAAAAGTGCTTGAATTTGCCAAAAGCCATAACCTCGAAATAATCGCCGATATTCCAAGAAGCGATGACATCATAAGATTTGAAGATGAAGGAAAAACAGTTATTGAAGGTGATCCCTCTTTGGATGTTTCAAAGCGTTTCCTTGATCTTGCAAAACTTTTAATCAAAGAAGACGAGGAAGGCAAATAAATGACCAATGCTTTTTTTCAGACAGCAAAAGAAATAACAGACAAAGGATATGAGAATCTTTCAACCGAACTTGTATCAAACAAACATTTGATTTACTCATCTCCCGCTACTTTGTCTTTCAACTCTCCCGGCGCAAAAGGATACGGAGTAAAAAGAGCCGGACTCGCCGTGCCCGAATCCGTAATGCTTTTGGTTTCACCGTCATGTTGCGGAAGAAATACATCGCTTTTTAAAAGTTCGCCCGAATACAAAAGCAGATTTTTCTTTCAGCTTCTCGACGATACCGATATCGTAACCGGAAGACATTTAATGAAGATAAGCGATGCATGCGGCGAAATTCTCGAATCTCTTGAAAAAAGACCTTCAGCCATCATGATCTGCATTACCTGCGTTGATGCACTTCTTGGAACGGACATGGAGAGAATATGCCGTAAAGTTACGGACAAGTATTCAATTCCCTGCGTGGCATGCTATATGTATGCACTCACCAGAGAAAAACGTCTCTCTCCCATGGCTTATGTAAGAACAAGTGTCTATTCTCTTTTGGAAAAGCAAAAAAGAGAAAGCAAAGACATGAACATAATGGGATTCTTTTCTCCCTTAAATACAAACTGCGAGATTTATGATCTTTTAAAAAGTGCAGGTATCGTTAATATAAGAGAACTGGCAAGATGCGAAAAATTTGATGATTACAAAGATCTTTCAAAAGCGAATTTCAATCTTGTATTAAATCCCGAATCAAGGCATGCCGCACAGGATATGCAAAAGCGTCTTAATATTCCTTTTATCGAGATGCTTCGTTTGTATCAGCCGGATAAGATTCACAATCAATACAGGCTTCTTGGCGATGCGCTTGGCAAGAAGCTTGATGACAGCGAATATTTCGAAGAAACGAAAAAAACAATTGCCGAATTTAAAAACAAATACGGAAAACTTAAATTTGCAGTGGGTGAAATCTTAAACGGCGACGCAATAGAAATCGCTCTTATGCTTGTAAAAGAAGGTTTTCACGTAGAATGTGTATTTGCAACAATCGGAGAACTGAATTACAGATTTCTTAAAACTCTCTCTGCTTTGAGTCCCGAGACGAAAATTTATTCAAATCTTTCTCCGACCATGCTGAATTACGAAAAAGATGACATAGACTGCTTTATAGGTTCCGACTGTCTTTATTATTTTTCGGATAAACCCGGAATTGAATGGTGCGATGAAGTCGAGCCGTTCGGATACCGCGGCGTAATTGATTTATTTAATGCATTGGATAAGGTGTTGAGGTAACGCTATGAAAAAATTCTTAAAATATATGTCTCCCTTCGCACCCGATCAGTCCGGTGCATGCAGTGTGTTTTATGAGCTCGGCGGCCTTATCGTAATATGCGATGCAGGCGGTTGCGCAGGAAATATTTGCGGATTTGACGAACCAAGATGGTTTGAGAAAAAAAGTGCAGTTTTTTCAGCCGGCCTTCGCGATATGGATGCAATTATGGGACGTGACGATAAACTAATCGAAAAACTTTCCATTGCTCATTCGCAGCTTGGCGGAAATTTCGCACTCATAGTCTCAACTCCCGTCCCTGCCATTATTGCCACGGATTTAAAATCACTTGAGAGAATGGGTGAGAAAAAACTTGGAATTCCCTGTATCGCAATAGATACAACAGGGACCAATTATTATGACAAAGGCGAAGAAAAAGCCTGGTATCGTCTTTTCGAAAGATTTGCAAAAGAAAGTTTCGAAAAGAAGGACGGTAAAATCGGAATAATAGGGGCTACTCCCATGGAAACCGGTTACAAGAACTCTTCTTCTTTGAGAAACCAACTCGAATCTATAGGTTTACATAATTTTGTTATCTATTCAATGGGAAGTACCATTGATGATATCCAAAGAGCTTCGGAATGCGAAAAGAATATAGTCATATCACTTGCAGGATTAAAAGCTGCAAAATACCTTAAGGATAAATTCAATATTCCTTACGAAATCGCTTTTCCTTTTATTCCCGAGGATATCATAAAAAAAGCTTCGGATTATAAAGATAAAAAAATACTCATAATCCGCTCTCAGTTTGCCGGAAACGAATTGAGAAAACAAATCGGAAACGGAAAGAATATTACATGCGCCACATGGTTCATGCAGGATAATGATTATGCAAACGACGGAGACGTTAAATTAAACGGCGAAGACGATTTGTACGAACTTATCAAAAATGAAGAATTCGATTTAATCATAGCGGATTCGGATGCACTCTCTCTAATTAAAGATGCGGGCTTTAAGGGTGATTTTATTGACTATCCCGAATTTGCCGTATCCGGTAGAATCTTTGATTAAATATTTGGAGTACTGATTTGAAAACAAATATCATAAGAGTATACGGCATTGTTCAGGGCGTCGGTTTTCGTCCTTTTGTAAGCCGTATATGTCTTGAAAACAATATAAAAGGCACTGTTGCGAATAAGGGTTCTTATGTCGAAATACACGCTCAGGGTGAAAATGTAAATCCTCTTTTGGATGCTTTAAATCACAATCCGCCGAAGAGATCCGTCATTCTCGAAATCATCAACAATATCGAAGATGAAAACGAATTCGAATCCTTTACAATTATCGAAAGCGAAAAAGATCCCGGCGACATTTTTGTATCACCCGATATTGCCATTTGTGATGAATGCAAAAAAGAACTTTACACTCCTACCGACAAGAGATACCTCCACCCTTTTATCAATTGTACAAACTGCGGACCAAGACTTACAATTCTCGATTCCATGCCTTATGACCGCGTAAGAACAAGCATGGGCGAGTTCGAAATGTGCGATTATTGCCATACCGAATATATAACTCCATCGTCGAGAAGATACGATGCACAGCCCGTCTGCTGCAACGAATGCGGTCCCACTGTTTATATACTGGATGCATCTCTAAAAAACGACCCTGCCTATATGTCCCATAAAAAGGATATATCATTTGACAGCGATAAATCATTAATCGACTTTGCCAAGAAAAAAGGCAAGGAAGCAATTACTTTGGCAAGAAAAGCCTTGATTGAAGGAAAGATTGTCGCTATAAAGGGAATCGGCGGATTTCATCTTGCATGCGATGCCTCAAACGAAGAGGCTGTCAAAAGATTAAGGATGCTTAAGAGCAGACCGATGAAGCCCTTTGCGGTAATGATGAATTCAATTGATACCGTAAATAAATACTGCGAAGTAACTAAATCTCAGGAAGAAATGCTTTGCAATCATCAAAAGCCCATAGTTCTTTTAAAGAAAAAAGATACGGGATTGCTTTCCGAGTCGCTTGCACCCGAAAATCCAACTCTCGGAGTTATGCTTCCTTATGCTCCGATACAATTGCTTTTGTTTGATTACGATGACGGATTGAATACACCGAATGTTTTGGTTATGACTTCGGGAAATGCCTCAGGTGCACCCATATGCCGAACCGATGACGATGCCTTAAACGAAATTTCAGACTTCGCTGATTTGATACTTTCAAACAACAGAAAAATACGTTTAAGATGTGACGATACCGTGCTTGATTTCTTTGAAGGCAAGCCGTATATGATAAGAAGATCAAGAGGATTTGCTCCGCTTCCCGTTATGATTTCATCCAAAATTAAAGGTTGTGTGATTTCAATCGGAGGAGAATTAAAAAATACATTCTGCATAGCAAAGGATTCAATGTTCTACCCTTCGGCTTATATCGGAGACATGGAAGATTTGCGTTCTGTCGATGCTCTTAATGCTTCAATAAAAAGAATGGGGACACTCCTTGAAGCCACTCCCACACTCGTGGTATGCGATAAGCATCCTCTCTATCATACAACCGAAGTTGCAGAGTCCCTTGGACTTCCCGTATTAAAAGTTCAACACCACTATGCTCACATTCTGTCATGCATGGCGGAAAACAATTATTTTAACGAAGTACTTGGTGTTTCTTTTGACGGTACGGGTTACGGCGAAGACGGCACAATATGGGGCGGCGAATTCTTAAAATGTACTCCTTCGAATTATGAAAGAATCGGATCCATTGCTCCTTTTATACAATCAGGAGGAGACATATCCGCAAAAGAAGGATGGCGAATTGCCGCAGCATTATTACGTGATGCTTCTGACAATGGCGAAAATCTGGCAAAAGAGCTAAACCTTTGCAGCGACACGGAATATAAAATGCTTTCACAAATGGCTCAAATGAACATTAACAGTATTAAATCAACCAGTGCCGGACGTTTGTTTGATGCCGTAAGCGCAATCCTTTCCATCAGGAAAAAAAGCACATTCGAAGGCGAAGCATCCACTGCTTTAATGTTCGAAGCCATGAAATATGAAAACGAACTTACGGAAAAATCGGATTATATATCCCTTTTTTCGGATATATCAATCACGAATAAAAATGTGCTTAACACAAATTTGCTTGTATGTCGGATCGCTGAATTATATCTTGAAGGAAAAGACAAAAAGATGCTTGCATATGCTTTTCATGATATTCTTGCTTCCATGATTGCAGGTTTTTGTTCTGTAAGAAGTAAATTCGAAAACATTAATACCGTTGCATTAAGCGGCGGAGTTTTTCAAAATACACTGTTGCTTAAATTAACAAAAGAAAAATTAAATTTATTTGGTTTAAATGTTTTAACCCACTCTCTCATACCTCCAAACGACGGCGGAATCGCTCTCGGTCAGGCATTGTACGGATTATATCATTTAAACTGAAAAATATTAGGGAGGATTTTAATATGTGTGTAGGTTTACCCGCAAGAGTCGTAAGTGTCAATGACGGTACAGCCATTATTGACGCAAACGGAGCAAAAAGAGATGTCAGAGCAGAACTTCTTGACGATCTTGAACCCGGCGATTATGTAATGGTTCACGCAGGTGTTGCCATTGCCAAAATCGAGTCGGATGATGAGACCGAAGGCAATGAAGTAATGGGAATCTTGGCAATCTGAAAAAAGCAAAGGAAAAATTATGAACGACATTATAGAAAGAGCCCGCGATATTATTACGGGATATGACGGTCCGAAAGTCAGAATAATGGAAGTCTGCGGAACGCATACCCACGAAATATTCAGACTGGGCATAAGAAGTCTTTTACCTGAAAACATTGATTTAATATCGGGTCCCGGATGTCCCGTTTGTGTTACGCCCGTTGGATTTATCGATGAAGCAATTTATCTGGCAAACGAAAAAAACTGTCTTATTACAACTTTCGGAGACCTGATTAAAGTTCCCGGAACAGAAATGAATCTTGCAAAAGCAAGAGCAAACGGAGCCAAAATAAGACCGGTATACTCTCCCGATGATGCAGTGGAAATAGCAAGGGAAAACCCTTCAGAGGAAGTTGTATTTCTTTCGGTAGGATTTGAAACAACTACCCCCTCTTCCTGTCTTGCAGTCAAGAAAGCAAAGGATTTGGGCCTTAAAAACTTTTCAATTCTTACAGCAAATAAATCAATGCCCAATGCATATCTTAAATTAAAAGGAAGTGCGAATGCATTCATATATCCCGGCCATGTAAATGCAATTACGGGAAATGCATTTTGCAGACAATTAAAAGATCTCGGCGTATCGGGTGTTGTGGCAGGCTTTACCGCCACTGAACTTATGACAGCTTTGGCAGTAACCATAGAAATGTTAAAGAAAGGCGAGCCCTTCTTTGTCAACTGTTACCCCAGAGTAGTTAAGGATGAAGGAAGCATTCAGGCACAGAAGCTTATGGACGAAGTCATGGAATTATGTGACACCCAGTGGCGCGGTCTCGGAACAATCGAAAAGTCGGGTATGAAATTAAAGAACGAATTCTCTGATTTTGATTCAAGAATAAAATATAATATTCCTCACATTGAAGGAAAACCCAATCCCGGCTGCAGATGCGGAGAAGTTTTACAGGGACACTGCAAACCTTCAGACTGCCCTCTTTTCGGCAAAATCTGTACTCCCCTTCATGCTGTGGGAGCATGTATGGTTTCCGATGAAGGTGCCTGCTCCGCTTATTACCAGTACAACTCTTCGATCAATAATTAACATAAACATCTATGAAAGGTGGATTTATCATGGAAAACGTTATCACTCTTGCCCACGGTTCGGGAAGTATTCAGACATCCGAACTTATCGACAAAATATTCAAATCTAATTTTGACAACCCCTATCTTACCGCTGATGACGCTGCTGTTCTCCCGAACGACACGGGAAAGACCGCAATGTCTACCGACGGGTTTATCGTATCTCCTTACGAATTCCCCGGCGGAAATATCGGAAAACTCGCAGTTTGCGGCAGCGTAAACGATATTGCCTGTATGGGAGCAAAGCCTAAATTCATGACCTGTTCTTATATTATCGAGGAAGGATTTCCAGTTGAAGAACTTGAAAAGATCGCAAAATCAATGGGTGATACGGCAAGAAAAGCCGGTATTCAGATTGTTGCAGGAGACACAAAGGTTGCCGGTAAAGGTCAGGTAGACAAAATCTTCATAACTACTACCGCTATCGGTGACATCGTCGAAGGTGTAAATACATCAGGTGCTTTTGCAAAACCCGGAGATAAAATCATCGTAACAGGTGATGTAGGAAGACATGGCTGTACCATTCTTCTTGCCAGAAACGAATTTAATATCGATGCCGATATCACAAGTGACTGTGCACCCTTATGGAACAACATAGAAACCGTATTTAACGAAACCAAAGACATCCATGTAATAAGAGATGCAACAAGAGGCGGTGTAGGTACCGTGCTTTATGAAATAGCACATCAAAGCAATGTCGGTATTTCACTTGAAAGCGATAAGATACCCGTAGATCCCGGAGTACGCGGCGTATGCGCAATGCTCGGTCTTGAACCTTTATATCTTGCATGCGAGGGAAGACTTGTCTTCTTTGTTCCTGCAGAAGTTGCCGACAAAGTAGTAGATGCGTTAAGAAAATGTGAAAATTCGGAGAAAGCCGCAATCATAGGAGAAGTCACTGACGAAAACAAGGGTAAGGTCATCCTTAATACCGCAGTCGGCGCCAGAACCATTCTCTCCCGCCCAAGCGGAGAGCTTCTTCCCCGTATTTGCTGATAATGTTTATTAAATATCATCGAAAACAAAAGGGATCCGTAAATTTACGGATCCTTTATTATATACGATTCAGACTTTTTTCAATCTTTAACAACAATTTCATTTTGATGAGTTTTTCTCTACTCATCTTTTAATTCTGAATTCATGTTGATGAAGGCTTTCTTATCGATAAGATCGAGCATTACTTTTACGATATCGGGATCGAACTGTTTGCCCGCACCTTCTTTAAGTTCTGATATGATTCTGTCCATTGTGAATGCTTTTCTGTAGCATCTGTCGGAATTCATTGCATCGAATGCATCCGCAACACCGATGATTCTCGCAACAAGCGGAATCTGCTCTCCTTTTATTCCCTCGGGATAACCTGTTCCGTCATATCTTTCATGATGATATCTTGCGCCCTCAACGATACTCGGAATCGAACTGAAATCCTTTAATATGAGAGCACCGTTTGTCGTATGCGTCTTTATGATATCCATCTCTTCTTTTGTAAGAGCTCCGGGCTTGTTGAGTATGGAATCCGGAATGTTAATTTTACCTACATCATGAAGCAGTGCAATGTAATAGATATTATAAAGTTCTGCATCCTCAAAGCCCATTTTTTCGGCAATCTTC